>JACMLV010000452.1 GCA_014379395.1 Burkholderiaceae bacterium | reverse complement strand
GTGGCGCGCGAGGCGGCCGCCGACCGCAGCTTTTCCGGGCGCTTCGTGCAGACGGTGCTGCTCGACGGGCGCAATCCGGCGCTGGCCGACGGCATCGAACGCCAACTCGGGCGCGAGGCGCACAGCATGGTCGCCATCGGCGTGCTGCATCTGCTGGGAACCGGAAGCGTGCCGGCCCTGCTGCGCGCGCGCGGACTCAATGTCGAACGGGTGTATTGAAGCGGGATTGGGTGATTCGGTGCTGCGGGGGAGGGAGAAACGGTGCGGCGAAAACTGCGGATGGTGCCCTTTACGTGGATTGAACACGTGGCCTCTCCCTTACCAAGGGAGTGCTCTACCACTGAGCTAAAAGGGCATTTATTGGCGACGCTGGAGTGTTACTGCGTCACCATTGTTTTTAGTGCGAACGGATCATAGTGCCAAATGCCTGTTCGGTCAATACCTCAAGCAATAAAGAGTGCTCAATGCGACCGTCGATGATGTGCACGGTGTTCACGCCGGACTTGGCGGCGTCGAGCGCGGACGAGATTTTCGGCAGCATGCCGCCGGAAATGGTGCCGTCGGCGAACATCTCGTCGATCTCGCGCGCCGACAGGTCGGTCAGCAACTTGCCCTGCTTGTCCTGCACGCCGGCGATGTTGGTCATCATGATCAGCTTTTCGGCCTTCAGGATCTCGGCGATCTTGCCGGCCACCACATCGGCGTTGATGTTGTAGGCCTGGCCGTCGTGGCCGAAGCCGATCGGCGAGATGATCGGAATGAAGGCGTCGTCCTGCAGCGCCTTGACGACGGCCGGGTTGATCGCCTCGATCTCGCCGACGAAGCCGATGTCGAGGAATTCGCCCGGTTTTTCGCGGTCCGGCATCTGCATCTTGCGCGCGCGGATCAGGCCGCCGTCCTTGCCGGTCAAGCCCACTGCCTGGCCGCCGTAGTGGTTAATCAGCATCACGATGTCCTGCTGCACCTCGCCGCCCAGCACCCACTCCACCACTTCCATGGTTTCCTCGTCGGTGATGCGCATGCCCTGCACGAACGTGCCCTGCTTGCCGATTTTTTTGAGCGCGTTGTCGATTTGCGGGCCGCCGCCGTGCACCACCACCGGGTTCATGCCGACCAGCTTGAGCAAGATGACGTCGCGCGCGAAGCCATGCTTGAGGCGCTCCTCGGTCATCGCGTTGCCGCCGTATTTGATGACGATGGTCTTGCCGTGGAAATTGCGGATGTAAGGCAGCGCCTCGGCCAGGATCTGCGCCTTGATCTGCGGCGCGACCGCGGTCAAGTCGTCATTCATGTCCAGGTTCAGGTCGGTCAGATGGGTCATGGCGAGTCCGGAAAAAAGATTTTTGCGATTTTACAGGGAAGATGCGTAGCGTAGGAGATCAATTATAAATTGATCTGGCTCATTTTCCGGCGCTTGACCCTGAGCCCGCTTCGTGGTGGCGAAGGCGCGCGCGGCCTTCGCCGGGCGCGCTTTGGCGGATGGTTTGAGTGCTTAGTCACCGAGAAACAATAACTTGAACATTTCCCATCTTGTGGACGAGCGCCATGCTTCGTTGCAAATCACTTGTGTGGCTCGCCACACGGCGTGTTTTGCGCCTCGCCTGGCATCTCGTCGACAAGCGGTCAACTGTTCAAGTTATTGTTTCTCGGCTCCTTAGCGGACGGTCTTAAAGAAACGCATCATCTCGCGGCTGGCGTCCGGGCCCTTGCCGTCGGTGTAGCTGCCGTGCGCGCTGCCGCCCGACCAGGCGTGGCCGGCGCCGTGGATCACCCAGTGCTCGCCGAGCGGCGAGCCGTCGGCGTGGTGGTGGGTGGTGCGGGTGTAGCGGTGGCCGTTGGGCACGCTGTCCGAATGCACCTTCGACGCCGGCGCCGCCTTGCCGCCGTGGCCGCGCAGGCCCTGCGCCATCAGCTCCTCGCCGTTGCGCGGATTGACGGTGGTGTCGCGGTCGCCGTGGAAGACGATGATCGGAATGGCGCCGCCTTCGGCCTTGGCGGTCGGCGTGGCGCCGCTGCGCATGGCCGCCAGCGCCGACGGCAGATCCCGCGCCGAGGCGAACGGCAGGCCGGAATGGACGCCGACGGCGGCGAACAGCTCGGGGTAGAGCGTGCCGACGATGATCGCCATCGCGCCGCCGGCCGACAGCCCGGCCACATACACGCGGCGCCGGTCGACCGGGTAGCTGGCGATGACGTGCTGGGCGATGCCGGCGATGAGCGACGGTTCGCCCTGGTCGCGCTGCTGGTCGAGCGCGTTGAACCAGTTCCAGCACTTGGTGTTGTTGGCGCTCTTGCTCTGCTCGGGGTAGACGACGAAGCACTGCATCTCCTCGGCCACCGCGTTCATCTGGGTGCCGGCGGCGAAGTCGTCCGGGCTCTGGGTGCAGCCGTGCAGCATCACCAGCAGCGGCATGGCCTGGCCGTGATAGGTGCTGGGGATGTAGAGCTTGTAGTTGCGGCTGCCGGCATGGTTGACGTACGAGCCGGCGATGAACTGCGCGCCCGCCACCGGCTCGGTCGCCGGGGTGGCGGCCGGCGTCTTGAACGCCTGCGCCAGCCCGCTTGGCACGCCCAGCTTGGCCATCAGCTCCTGCGCGAAATCCTGGGCCTGCTCCTGGGCGGAGGCCGG
This sequence comes from Burkholderiaceae bacterium, assembly GCA_014379395.1. Classification (GTDB taxonomy): domain Bacteria; phylum Pseudomonadota; class Gammaproteobacteria; order Burkholderiales; family Burkholderiaceae_D; genus Janthinobacterium. Next base: position 46 of record JACMLV010000452.1, on the reverse strand, counting down.
GTCGTGGCGCCGCTCGCTGAAGGGGGCCGGTTTGGCCGCGGCGGTC
>JACMLV010000451.1 GCA_014379395.1 Burkholderiaceae bacterium | reverse complement strand
GTCGGGCAGGCGTTGACGCAGGCGCCGCAGGAGACGCACTCGGAATCCATGAACGATTCGCTCTGTCCGGCGGTGACGCGCGAGCCGAAGCCGCGCCCGGTGATGGTCAGCGCGAAGCTGCCCTGCTGCTCCTCGCAGGCGCGCACGCAGCGGTTGCAGACGATGCACTTGGCCGGGTCGAAGCTGAAGTACGGGTTCGACTCGTCCTTCTTGGCGTCGAAGTGGTTTTCGCCGGCCATGCCGTAGCGCACCTCGCGCAGGCCGACTTCGCCGGCCGTGGTCTGCAATTCGCAGTTGCCGTTGCTGGCGCAGGTGAGGCAGTCGAGCGGATGGTCGGAGATGTACAGCTCCATCACGTTGCGGCGCAAGTCGGCCAGCTTGGGCGACTGGGTGCGCACCTTCATGCCGACTTCGGCCGGGGTGGTGCAGGAGGCCGGATAGCCGCGCCGGCCGTCGATCTCGACCAGGCACAATCGGCAGGAGCCGAACGGTTCCAGCGAGTCGGTGGCGCACAACTTCGGGATCATGGTGCCGGCGGCGACGGCGGCGCGCATCACGGAGGTGCCGGCGGCGACGGTGACGGCGACGCCGTCGATTTCCAGCGTCACTTGTTCTTGCGCGTTGGAGGCCGGCGTGCCGTAGTCGATATCAGTATTTTTCATGGCGAACCCAGTCAAGTCAGTCGGGTTGGGCGGCCGCGGGCGGCAGGCCGAAATCTTCGGGGAAGTGCTTTAGCGCCGACAGCACCGGGTACGGCGTCATGCCGCCCATCGCGCACAGCGAGCCGGCCAGCATGGTGTCGCACAGGTCGTGCAGCAATATTTCCTGCTTGGGACGCTCGACGCCGGCCACCAGCCGGTCGATCACTTCGACCCCGCGCGTCGAGCCGATCCGGCAGGGCGTGCATTTGCCGCATGATTCGAGCGCGCAAAACTCCATCGCGTAGCGCGCCATGCCGGCCATGTCGACTTGATCGTCGCACAGCACCACGCCGCCGTGGCCGAGCGCGGCGCCGATGGCGGCGAAGGCTTCGTAGTCGAGCACGGTGTCGAACTGCGACTCGGGCAGCCAGGCGCCGAGCGGGCCGCCGACCTGCACGGCGCGGATCGGCCGCCCGTTGCGGGTGCCGCCGCCGAAGTCGTGCAGCAGGCTGCGCAGGGTCAGACCGTAGGCTTTTTCGACCAGCCCGCCGCGCAACACGTTGCCGGCCAGCTGGAACGGCAGCGTGCCGCGCGAGCGGCCGACGCCGTAGTTTTTGTAGAAGGCGGCGCCGCGCGCCAGAATCACCGGCACGGTGGCCAGCGAAATGACGTTGTTGATCACGGTCGGCTGGCCGAACAGGCCCTTGACGGCCGGCAGCGGCGGCTTGGCGCGCACGATGCCGCGCTTGCCTTCCAGGCTCTCCAGCAGCGCCGTTTCCTCGCCGCAGACATAGGCGCCGGCCGCCTTGCGCACTTCCAGGTGGAAGGCGCGGCTTGAACCGGCGATGTCCTCGCCCAGATAGCCGTGTTCGAGCGCGGTGGCGATGGCGGCGTTGAGCGTGGCGATGGCGTGCGGATACTCGGAGCGCACGTAGATGTAGCCGTGCGTGGCGCCCACCGCCAGGCCGGCGATGGTCATGCCCTCGATCAGCATGAACGGGTCGTCCTCCATCACCATGCGGTCCGAGAAGGTGCCGGAGTCGCCCTCGTCGGCGTTGCAGACCACATACTTGCGCTCGCCGGCCGCGGCCAGCACGGTCTGCCACTTGATGCCGGTCGGGAAGGCCGCGCCGCCGCGTCCGCGCAGGCCGGAGTCCGTCACTTCCCGCACGATGGCGGCGCCGTCCATGTTCAAGGCGCGGCGCAGGCCGGCGTAGCCCTCGTGCGCCAGATAGTCGTCGAGCGAGAGCGGGTCGGTGACGCCGACGCGGGCGAAGGTCAGGCGTTCCTGGTTCTTCAGGAAGGCGATGTCGTCGGTGCGGCCGTGGCACAGCGCATGGGGCTGGCCGTCGGTCAAGCCCGCGTCGAACAGGCCGGCCACGTCGTTCGGCGCGACCGGGCCGTAGGCGACGCGCCCGGCCGGTGTGGCCACTTCGATCAATGGTTCGAGCCAGAACAGGCCGCGCGAACCGTTGCGCACGATGTGAAGGTCGACGCCGCGCTTGGCGGCTTCGCGCGCCAGTTGTTCGGCCACCCGGTCGGCGCCGAGCGCCAGCGCGGTCGAGTCGCGCGGAACGTAGATGGTGATGCTCATTTTGCGTCCCTCAAAGGATTGGCAAGGGCGTCGGCGATGGCGTCGAAGCCGGCCGCGTCGACCCGCGCGTGCAGTTCGGCGTCGTCGACCAGGATGGCCGGGCCGACCGCGCACTGGCCGAGGCAATACACCGGTTCGAGCGTGATGGCGCCGTCGGCGGTCGTCTCGTGCAGGCCGCAGCCGAGCTTTTGCTGGGCGTGCGCGAGCAGGGCGTTGGCGCCGTTGGCCTGGCACGCCTCGGCGCGGCATACGCGCACCACATGGCGCCCGGCCGGCTGCTGGCGGAAATGGTGGTAATAGCTGATCACGCCATGCACCTCGGCGCGCGATAGGTTCAGCGCCGTGGCGATCAGCGGCACGGCGTCGGCCGGCACGTGGCCGATGCCGTCCTGGATCGCGTGCAGGATCGGCAACAGGGCGCCGGGCAGCGTTTTGTGGGCGTCGAGAATGGCGCCGATGGCCGCGCTGTGCGACGCAATGGAACTCGTCATGGGTGGATCTCCGGGCTGTGGGCGGTAAAACGTAACTTCTCAATAACCGAGTAATGTTGGCAATTCGTAGGGTGGGCACCGTTCTTGTGCCCACGCGGTGCGTGCGTCCGCGTGGGCACGATACCCCCGTGCCCACCCTACGAACGGCGGCCCCGGGTTGTTGAGATGTTACATCTACCAGTTCGTCCGGCGCCGGCGCCGCAGTGGGCGGGCCGGCGCCGGGCGCGCATTTACTTGAATAATACGACCGCTTTTTGGGCCGTCATCCAGATGCCCCAACCGAGCGGAATCCAGACCGCCAGCCAGGCCAGCGTGACGCCCCAGGAATGGCGCGCCTCCTCGGCCAGCGCGGAGACGTCGGCCACGAAGTGCGGGTGGGTATCGTCGGCGATCTTCTTCTCGGCCGCGGCCTCCGGCTCGCTCATGTGGTGTTCCTCCGCCACCGGACGCACCATCCAGTTGCAGACGAAGCCCAGCAGCAACAGCCCGGACAGGATGTACATCGTGATCGTGTAGGCGTCGGCGCGGGCCACACCGTGCTCCAACTGGTATTCGCGCAGGTAGTTGACCAGCACCGGGCCGAACACGCCGGCGGCGGCCCAGGCCGTCAGCAGGCGGCCGTGGATGGCGCCGACGAAGCGGGTGCCGAACATGTCGGCCAGATAGGCCGGCACGGTGGCGAAGCCGCCGCCGTACATCGACAAGATGACGCAGAAGAACGCGACGAACAGCGCCAGGCTGCCGGCCTTGGCCATCGACGGCACCGACGCGTACAGCGCGAAGCCGAGCAGGAAGAAGGTGAAGTAGGTCATCTTGCGGCCGATCTTGTCCGACAGCGAGGCCCAGACGAAGCGGCCGCCGATGTTGAACAGCGACAGCAGCCCGGTGAAGCCGGCGGCGACGGCGGCGATCGAACCCTTCTGCGCCAGCGTCAGGTCGTTGAAGGCGATGTCGAGGCCGATCAGGCGCCCGCCGAACACCTCTTGCAGCATCGGCGAGGACATGCCGATGATGCCGATGCCGGCCGTCACGTTCAGGCACAGCACGGCCCACACCAGCCAGAACTGGCGCGTCTTCCACGCCACGTCCAGATGCACGTGGCGGTCGGTGATCATCGAATTCTTGGACTTGGCCGGCGGGTTCCAGCCGGCCGGCTTCCAGTTGTCGGCCGGGACGCGGTAGCCGAGCGCGCCGGCCATCATGAAGACGAAATAGATCGCCGCCAGCGCCAGGAAGGTTTCCATCACGCCGACCGAGGTCGGGGTGGCGAAGTGCTTCATCAGCTTGTCGGCCAGCGGCGCGCCGATCATGGCGCCGCCGCCGAAGCCCATGATGGCCATGCCGGTGGCCATGCCGCGCCGGTCCGGGAACCATTTGATGAGGGTCGACACCGGCGAGATGTAGCCAAGGCCGAGGCCGATGCCGCCGATCACGCCCGAGCCGAGCCAGAGCATCCAGATTTGATGGAGATGGACGCCGAGCGCCGAGATGACCAGGCCGCCGCACCAGCAGACGGCGGACACGACGCCGGCCTTGCGCGGGCCGGCGCGTTCGAGCCAGCCGCCCCAGACGGCGGCCGAGGCGCCCAGGAAGACGAAGAACAGCGTGTACATCCAGCCCAGCATGGAGATTTTCCAGTCGCAGCCGGTGGCGAACACCTCGGCGAAAAAGCCCATGTCCTTGGCACAGGCCAGCGGCTGGGTGATGCCGATCGCGCGCGAGAGCGGCAGCCAGAACACCGAGAAGCCGTAGGCCATGCCGATGCACAGGTGGATCGCCAGGGCGGCCGGCGGCACCAGCCAGCGGTTGAAGCCGGGCGCGGCGATGGTGCGGGCGCGCTCGAAAAAGCCGGGTCCGGAATCGGCCCCAGTGGGTAGAACTGCATCCATTGCTATCTCCTCTTATTTTTTTATGTGCTTCGCCGTGGCGGCAAAGTCGCGGGGAGGGCAGTGTGGCGATGCGGCAGCGGCTTGTCCATTCCCCGGTTGCGAAACTTATATGATTGCCGCGACCGGGGAAAGCGAGAAATTCCGAACGGCTATTCGTCTGGGGCGAACAGCTCGTTCAAGCCGCGCGCCTCGGCCAGCAGGGCGTCGATCATCGGCGGGCGCGGCGCGCGGCTTGATACGACCAGGCCGGTGGCCCAGGCCACGGCCGGCTCGGTCAGCGGCATGACCTCGGCGCCGGACGGCACGCCGATCAGGTCGAGCACGCTGCGCGGCAGGATCGCCGACCAGGCCCCGGTGCAGACGTGGGCCAGCATGCTGGCGATCGAGTTGGTCTCCAGCGTCGGCTGGGCCTTGCAGCCGAGCCGGGCGAAGACGGCGTCGATGGTCTTGCGGTTTTGCATGTCCGGGGTCAGCAGGCACAAGGGTGTCTCGGTCGCCTCGCGCCAAGTCACGCCGGCGCGGCCGGAAAAGGCGCTGCCGGCGGGAATGAGCAGCACGTGGTTTTCGCGCCACAGCGGCACCACGGTCAGATCGGTGGCCTGCGCCGATTCGACGTAGACGATGCCGCCGTCGAGTTCGAAATGCTCGATTTTTTCCAGGATCTCGCCGGTCGACAGCGAGCGCACCTCGATGCGCACCTCGGGATGGCGGCGCGAGAACGCCGCCGACAGCGAGGCCACGGCGGTCAGCGCGGTCGGAATCACGCCAAGGCGCAGGCGCCCGGTCAGGCCGTCGCGCAGCTTGGACAGTTCCTGGCGCAGGCCCTCGGCCGTCGCGCTCATCTGTAGCGCGCACTCGACGATGCAGCGTCCCTCCCGCGTCAGGCCGGCGAACAGCTGGCCGCGCTCGACGACGGCGACGCCCAGTTCGGCCTCGATGTCGCGGATCGCCGCCGACAAGGTCGACGGCGACACATGGCAGGCGGCGGCCGCGCGGCCGAAGTGCTTCTCGCGGGCGAGCGCGATCAGGTACAGGTATTTACGCGTGATCATGGCTGGG
>JACMLV010000450.1 GCA_014379395.1 Burkholderiaceae bacterium | reverse complement strand
GGCTGCGCCGAAGTCGAGCGCCTGTCGGCCGCCTCGCTCAAGCGCACCTGGGTCGGCGGCGCGCGTGGGCGCGACTGGTATAGTGCCGCCCAAAGCGGCGGCCGCGCCGTGCTGGCGCACGCCAGCCAGGTCAAGAATGTGTGGATTCCATACGGCGTTTAGTGTTCATTCTCGGGAGCAGCGATGGGAATCAAGAATAAATTTTTCCTCGACCGCGACGACGCGGTGCTGATCGTGATCGACGTGCAGGAAAAGCTGTGCAAGGCGATGGATCAGGAGATTCTGGCGCGGATGACGGCCAACGTCGGCGTGCTGCTGGACGCGGCGGCCGAGCTGGCGTTGCCGGTGATCGCCACCGAGCAGTATGTGAAGGGACTCGGCGAGACGGTGCCGGCGCTGAAGCAAAAGCTGACCGCGCCGGCGCTGCACAAAATGACGTTCAGCTCCTGCGGCGACGAGCACTTCATCGCCGCCGTGCGCAAGCTGGGGCGCAGGCAGCTCATTGTCGTGGGCAGCGAGACCCATGTCTGCGTATTGCAGACGGTGCTCGATCTGCTCGACGAGGGCTACCGCGTCCATCTGGTGCGCGACGCGGTGATCAGCCGGACGAAGCAAAACTGGCGGGTCGGCGTCGACGTCGCGGCGGCCGCCGGCGCGGTGGTCACCTCGACCGAAACGGCGCTGTTCCAGTTGATGAGGGTGGCCGGCACCGAGCAGTTCAAAAAGCTTTCGAAGCTGATTCGTTAGGCGCATTTGTAGGGCGGGCGGGGCCGCCGAGGCACCGCTTTTGTGCCCACGCGGTGCATGCGTCCGCGTGGGCACAAAAGCGTGCCCACCCTACTCGTTAGATGTATTTCCAGAGCAGATTCAATCCAAATTTATAGTCGGAGCAGGCATGTTTTTAACCCAAGAGATCATCCGCAAGAAGCGCGACGGCGGCGTCCTGAGCGCGGATGAAATCGCGTTTTTCGTGCGCGGCATCACCGATGGCGGCGTCAGCGAAGGCCAGATCGCGGCGCTGGCGATGGCGGTGTTTTTCCGCGACATGAACACCGACGAACGCGTCGCCTTCACGCTGGCGATGCGCGATTCCGGCCAGGTGCTCGACTGGCGCTCGCTCGACTTGCCCGGCCCGGTGCTCGACAAGCACTCGACCGGCGGCGTCGGCGACGTCGTCTCGCTGCTGCTCGGGCCGATGATCGCGGCCTGCGGCGGCTATGTGCCGATGATCTCGGGCCGCGGCCTGGGCCACACCGGCGGCACCTGCGACAAGCTCGAGGCGATTCCCGGCTACGTCACGGCGCCGGACAACGATTTGTTCCGCAAGGTGGTGCGCGAAGTCGGCGTGGCGATCATCGGCCAGACCGCGCAGCTGGCGCCGGCCGACAAGCGCCTCTACGGCATCCGCGACGTCACGGCCACGGTCGAATCGGTGGCGATGATCACCGCGTCGATCCTGTCCAAAAAGCTGGCGGCCGGACTCGACGCGCTGGTGATGGACGTGAAGGCGGGCAGCGGCGCCTTCATGCCGACCTACGAGCAATCGGTGGCGCTGGCCGACAGCATCGTCTCGGTCGGCAACGGCGCCGGCATGCGCACCTCGGCCATGCTGACCGATATGAACCAGTCGCTCGCGCCCGCGGCCGGCAACGCGCTCGAAGTGCGCTGCGCGATCGACTACCTGACCGGGCGCGCGCGACCAAAGCGGCTGCACGAGGTGACGCTGGCGCTTTGCGCCGAGATGCTGCTGCTGGGCGGACTGGCCGAGAGCGAGGCGGCGGCAATCGGCACGTGTTCGACAGCTTCGAATGCGCCATTCAGAAGCTCGCCCCGGCGTGCGATCACTGCGGCTGCAAGATCATCGGCCACGGCATCGAGGCAGGG
>JACMLV010000050.1 GCA_014379395.1 Burkholderiaceae bacterium | reverse complement strand
GCGCTGCTGGGCGCGCCGCACGGGCGCGTCGGCGCCGACAGTTTCGGCGTCCTGCTGCTGGGCCTGGCCCGCCTGCTGGACGACGAGCTGTTCGGCCAGGACGCGCGCCGCATGAAGGTGGGCAGCTTCGCCATGCTGGCCCGCATGCTGGTCGATTGCGCCAGCCTGGGCGAGGCGCTGCGCCAGATGGCGCGCTTCTTTAACCTGCTGCTCGACGATTTCCATTGCCGCCTCGACAGCGATGTGCGCCGCGCGCGCCTGGTCGTCGCGCCGGCACCCGGCCGCGCGCCGGGCGCGTTCGGCTACGAGGCCCTGTTGGCGATGCAATACGGCCTGGCCTGCTGGCTGGGCGGACGCCGCATCGCGCTCTTGTCGGCCGAGTTCGCCTACCCGGCGCCGCCCGCCGGCGCCGAATACGCCCTCGTCTACTCGGGGAACCTGCGCTTCGACCGCACCGAGACCGCGATTTCCTTCGAGCGCTCCTACCTGGACTTGCCGGTGCTCCAGAACCGGCGCACGCTGCAGCGCTTCCTGCGCCTGGCGCCGGGCAACATCTTGCTCAAATACCGCAACAGCGACGGCTTGGCGGCGCGCATCCGGAACGGCCTGCGCGCGGCCGAGCCGGCCGCGTGGCCCGATTTCAACCACTTCGCGCGCCAGCTCGAGATGACGCCGTCGACCCTGCGGCGCCGGCTTGAGGATGAGGGGGAGTCGTTCCAGTCGATCAAAAACCGGCTCCGGAGCGACCTGGCGATCGAACTGCTGTGCCACAGCGACAAGGGCATGCTCGACATTGCGATCGCGCTCGGCTTTGCCGACGCCAGCGCCTTCCACCGCGCGTTCAAGAAGTGGAGCGGCGCCGGCCCCGGCGCCTACCGGCAGCGGCGCCAGCAAGGCTAGAGTTCGACCGGGCGCGCCGGCCGTCGACGTTTCCGGCAAAATCCGATTTCCGATTATTAGCAAAGACCGAATATCTGTTCAGGGACAAGGACCGTCACGGAAATGGCAAGTCACTTGGCCGCCGGTCGCCCGAAACAGAAAAGCTGCTTGAGGCATTCATGCAAGGGCGCACCACTGCGCAAGACCGATTACGGCAATCTCATCCCCACTCCATTATCAACGAACTTTGTAAGCCACTGATTCGACTGCATTTTCTGCCGTGACTTTTGATCGGCACCATCATCAATACCATCAATCCGTATATTGATCCCAAGCCTGATTTTGTTCACTTGTGGAATGCCGTAGCAAGCCATTCAACCTCCGGCTTTTTTATGCCATGTCACCGATCCGTACTGTGCGAGCTTCTGCTTTGTTCAAGACTGTTGGTGACGGCCTGCTTTGGTGACGGTCTGCTGTAATGCCTTCAACATCACGCCAAGAAACAATCGGCCGACGAAACTCGACACAGCAACGGCGCTATCTGTTCGTCGCCATCGACCGGACGACGCACTGGTTTTTTCTGGCGATCTACGCCGACCAGAGCGACGGCAGCAGCGTCGACTTCCTCAACAAGGTCAGGCGCGCCTGCCCCGTCAGGATCGTCAAACTGCTCACCAACAACGGCAGTCAGTTCAGCGACCGCTTCACCAGCAAGAAGAAGGATGCCGACGGCCAACGGGTGCCCAGCGGCGAGCATGGGTTCGACCGCCTCCGCAAGCAATTCGGACATCGAACACCGCCTAATCCCGCCGCGCCGTCCGCAGACGAACGGCATGATCGAGCGCTTCAACGGATGCATCAGCGAGATCGTCAGGCAGACCCGATTCGCATGCACCACCGAGCTCGAATCGACCCTGCGCAACTACCTGAGACTTTCCACTGCATCCCGCAACACGCCCCGAAGCACCTCACGCCCATTCAGGCCCTCAAAGCACCTGATACGCCAGCAGTCGATTCATTTGGCAGCGATCACCCACCGTCAAAATGAACTACCTAAACTGGTTGTCACGCGGCTCCAGACTGCCAACACAGTGCCACATTTTCACATCTTCCCCACCTATAAAGAGGAACTCACATGAAACGGCTTTTCAACCGCCTCGCGCGCTGGGAACGGCATAGTCGCGTCCAATATGTCGGCAAGGGCACGATCCTCGCCTCGATGCTGTGCATGGTGATCGGCGCCTCAGTCTTTGAAAGCAAGCGCCATGCAAACGCTGCAGGCACCGAAGCGCCCATACTGCCTCCGTCGCTCAAAACCATTCCGGTACCTGGCTTGTCCGCCGCAGCCATCGCCGACCTTGTGCAAGACAAGAAGGCGGCGATTCAGCTGGGTAAAGCGCTGTTCTGGGACGTGCGTGTGGGCAGCGACAATAAAACCGCGTGCGCCAGTTGCCACTTCCATGCGGGTGCCGACAACCGGATCAAGAACCAGATCAATCCCGGGCTGCTGGCCGGCGATACCGGCTTCGATCTGGGCGGGCCAAACTACACGTTGAAGGCATCTGACTTTCCTTTGACCCGTTATGCGGACGTGAATGACGCGGCGACGATGGTGTCGGACAAGAATGATGTGGTTTCATCACAAGGCGTGTTCACTATGAACTTTGTCGACCTGTCGGCAAACGGCGGACCGGATACGTGTAATCTGGTATCCGATGCCGTGATCCATGGTGGTTCCGGCTTCAATCTGGGCGGCGTCAATACGCGGCGGGTCGAACCGCGCAATGCCCCGACTGTATTCAACGCAATTTTCAACTTCCGCAATTTTTGGGATGGACGCGCCAACAACACGTTCAACGGCGGCGACCCTTTTGGCCTGAGAAACCCGGGCATACCCGTGTGGAAACTGGAATACGGTCTGCTGCGCAAGGTAAACGTGGCACTTCAGTCGGCATCGCTGGCCGCGCTCTCTTCCGGGCCGCCCATGAGTGAAAACGAGATGAGTTGTCGCGCCCGCACATTCGCCAAGCTGGGGAGGAAATTGCTCGGCCTGCGGCCTTTGGCAAACCAGACCGTCGCCGTGGACGACAGTGTGCTCGGCGCGCTGGCGCCACCGGCGCCCTCCTACGGCGCGCTGATTCAACGCGCCTTCCGGCCCGCCTACTGTGGGGCGGCCTCAATCATCAACCGTGAACCGGCACAGGCACAGGTATTCAAGAGCATGGACCTTGACCTCAGCCACCCGCCCGGCGCCCGCGGCCCCTGGCCACGCGATCAGGCGAGTCAAATGGAAGCCAATTTTCCCCTCTACTTCGGGGTCGCGCTGCAGCTTTACATGGCAACCCTGGTGACCGACGACACACCGTATGATCGCTATGCCGGGGGGCAACTCGACGCGCTTAACGCCCAACAATTACGAGGCCTCGCGATTTTCACAGGCCGCGGCCAGTGCACCCACTGCCATGCCGGCCCGGTGCTGACCAGCGCCTCGACATTCCACCTGGCCGGCGATGTGCGACTTGACCAGAGATTCGGCGACAATCAAGCGGTTTTTCATTACGACAATGGTTTCTTCAATACCGGCGTGCGGCCGACACGGGACGATGCCGGCGTCGGCGGCAGCGATCCCTATGGCAATCCGTTATCCGAGACGCGCATGGCGCAAAGCGGCAAGAGCGCCATGCTCGACAGCGGATTTAACGAAGCCGCCATCGATCCGGCCGCGCTGACCGCCGTCGACGGCGCGTTCAAGACCCCGGGGCTGCGCAATGTGGAATTGACCGGCCCGTATTTTCACAATGGAGGCAAGGCGACGCTAATGCAGGTGGTCGATTTTTACAACCGGGGCGGCGACTTCGGGCTACAAAATAGGCCGCTCACCGATCCGACGATCCATCCGCTCGGTTTGAGCGAGGACGACAAGCGCGATCTGGTGGCTTTTTTGCTGTCATTGACCGACGAGCGGGTGCGCTTTGAAAAGGCGCCATTCGATCATCCGTCGATCTGCCTGCCGCATGGTCACGTGGGCGGCGCGGCGCAGCCGGCGGACAAGTCAGGAAACGCGATCGATGTCATGGAATGCGGGCCCGAAGTGGGCGCCGGCGGATCGAAAACGGCGCTCTCCGCCTTTCTCGGTTTGAGCCCGTACCAACATTGATGGGCCGGGCGGGAGCGCCAGCGCATGGACGGGCTGACCGAACGGCAAATCCGCCGCCTGGCGCGGCCGATTGTCAGCGTTCCTGCATCGCCTCGGAGAATGTCTTGGTGATCGGTTTGGTCAGATAGCGCAGGACAGTCTTCTGGCCGGTGTGAATCTCGACCATGCCGGTCATGCCCGGCTGAATCACAATGCGCTCAGCCCTCGAACCCGGCAGATCGCCGCTGGCGCTGGTCTTGATCTGCACCCGGTAGTAGGGCGCCTCGTTGTTGCGCGCATCCTCGTTCAGGGTATCGGCGCTGATGTAACTGACGATCCCCTTGAGTCTGCCATAAATGGTGTAGTCATAGGCATCCAGCTTGACCGAAGCCGCCAACCCAGGCTTGATGAAGGCGATATCGCCGGGTTTGACTTTCGCCTCGATGATCAAGGCCTCGTCGGACGGCACGATTTGCATGATCTCGTCGCCCGGCTTGGCGACGCCGCCGAGCGTCGTCAGACGCACATTGCGCACAATCCCATCCATCGGTGCGTGCACCTCGGTGGAGCCGAGTTGCTCCTTGCGCTGGGTGACGACTTGCAGGACGCCGGCAAGATCCTCTTGGGCTTTGACCAAATCGGTTTGACTGTCCTGCAGGTATTTGTTCTTCCGGTTGGTGATCTGACCCTGGATATCGACGACTTGGCGCTTGAGCTTCAGTATTTCCGACCGGCTTACATCGCCGCTTTCGAGCAAGGGCAGGTTCATCTCAAGCTCTTCCTTGATCAGCATCATGGACTTTTCCAAGGTGCCGACTTCCTCACGCACGGCGCTTTGACGCTTGTTGAAAAGCGCCAACTGATTGTTACGAAACTCCGGGTACTGGGCCAATTCCGTCGGAAACCTGGGTGCCCCCCCAAACACCTCGGCATTCAGCCGCGCCACGCTGGCCCTGAGTGCCGCGGCCTTGGCGGCGCTTTCCAAGTAGCTCGATTCAGCCTTGGTCCTGTCAAAACGCGCCAGCAACTGTCCGCGCTTGACTTGCGCGCCCTCGCGCACCGGCAGCTCGGCCAGAATCCCGCCCTCCGAGACCTGAATAACCTGGTTGCGCGAACTGGCAATCACTTGCCCGTTGGCGCGCGTGATCTGATCCAGTTCCGCCCAGCTGCTCCACAGAAAAAAACTCCCGATCGCCACCGCGCAGCCCCAGATCAACACGCGTCCGTTGTCGAATCGCCGCACCGCCGCTTGCTTGTTTGCGCTCATGCCGCCACCTCTTGCAGTGGCTGTGTTTTTCCGGAAAGTTTAGCCAATACCGCGTCGCGCGCCCCGTCGAGCAGGACGCGGCCGCTCTGCAATACAAGCAGGCGCTCAAGCAGCGGCAGCAATGCGCTCTTATGGGTCGTCACCACCAGGGTGACGCCCTCGGCGGCCAGCTCACCCAGCAATCCGACCACCCGCGCCTCGGTCACCGAGTCCATCGCGCCGGTCGGCTCATCAAGCAGCCACACCTTGGGGCGGGCCAACAACATGCGCGTCACGCCAATCAGTTGCTTCTGTCCGCCGGACACGCCGCGTCCGCCTTCGGTGATTTCCAGCGCCAGGCCCCGGGGCTGGCCGAGGATGAGCTCAATTAAGCCCGTACGCCGCGCCGCCGCCAGAATCGCATCATCGCCCGGATCGGGCAAACCCAAAAGCAGGTTATCGCGCAAGCTGCCGCTGAACAAGCGCGCATCCTGCGGCAGGTAGCCGACCAATTCGCGCACCGCCGCAGGCGCGAGCAAGGCCAGGTCCACGCCGCCCAGGAATATCTTGCCTGCCGCGGGCCGATACATGCCGGACGCCAGCTTCAGCAAGGTGCTCTTGCCCGAGCCGATCGCCCCGACCAGTCCTATCCGCTCGCCAGCTTTGATTTCCAGGCCGTCCACTTCCAGCGCCATGCGATTGGCCATACCGTAGGCGAAATGGGCGCGCTCGAATCGGAGGCCGCCTTCGAGCTTCGGCGGCGCCAGCGCGTGCTGCGCCTCGTCGGCCTCGTTGGGCAGGGCGATGATTTGCTCCAGGCCCCTGATCGCCGCGCGCGCCTGAGCCCATTGCACCATCACCCCCGGCAATTGCACGATTGGCATCAGGATTCGGTTGCTGATGATGGAGCACGCCATCAGGGCGCCCATCGTCATCTGGTTTTCGGCCACGAAGTAAGCGCCAACGGCGACCAGCGCGATGTAGCTCAGCTGCTGGAAGCTGGCGGTGAGATTTTGAGAAAGGCCCGAATAGTTACGAATGCTCTGCTCCGCAGCGCCAGTCTCGGCGATCAGATGACTCCAGCGCGCCTGAATCATCCATTCCGCGCTGTTGGCCTTGAGCGATTCTACGCCATCCACGGCCTCCACCAGGAGGCCCGCCTTCCGGTTGCTGGCAGACAGGTTTTTGTGGGCATGCCGCTGGATGGCGCGCTGGAACATTAGGCCCGCCGTCAAGGCAATTGGCAGTGCGATCAACGGCACGGCCACCAGCCAACCGCCCACCAAGGCGATCACCACCAAGAAGAATAGCGCGAACGGCACATCGGTCAGTACGAAAATCGAAGTCGACGCCAACACCCCGCGCACGGTTTCAAAACCTTTTATTTGCGATGCCAGCGTGCCTACCGAGGCGGGGCGGGCCTCCATGCGGATACCAAGCATGCGCCTGAAGAACCACTCGGACAGTTCATGGTCGATCGCATTGCAGGTGAGATCCACAGTGCGGCTGCGGGCCTGCTTGAGAATGAATTCCAGGCAAATCGCCAGCGTCACGCCCACAATCAGCACCCACAGGGTACTGAAACCTTGGTTCGGGATCACCCGGTCGTAGACCTGCATGGAAAAAAGGGAGGTTGCCAGGGTCAGCAGGGTGACGAGGCCGGTGGCCAGCGCCGCATCGATAAAAACGTCTTTTTGCGCCCACAGGGCGCCACCCACCAGGCGCATGGCCCCGGGCGTCGCGCCGGAAACGGCGGGACGATGCGGCACGGATACGCATTCCACGTCTTCAAGATGCGCAAGGGATAAGGAACCGCCACAGCCTTCGCCGCGCCAGATGCCGTCGGCGCCGCGCGACCGAACCAGACACCAGCCGACATTGGCGCCATAGAATGCAAAAGGCAGGTTGGCCGGCGTCGGACGGTGCAAGTGGACGGGCGTGCCTTCCAGGCCTGCGGTGCTCCAGAGTTCGGTGAACAGCTCCGACGCGCTTTGGTCTTCGTTCAACTGGCCGAGCACACGATCAAGATCGTCGAGACGAGCGCCGGCAACACGCTGTCCCATCAGCCGCGCTGACTTATCGATCAGTGCAGCGACACCGTCTTTCATTGATATCTTCAACATTGCAATTCCTCTTGGCTGGCAAATTGGCAAAATCAGCAGACTGGCCGCATCAGCCGCGCACTCGTATCAAATCGTTTAAGGTTTCGAACGTTCATGCTGTCTTAACGTCCCGCTCTGCGCGGCGAGGCGCAGGCTAGCGGCGATGGCCTGCGCGCGCGCGTCTTCCAGCGCGAACTGCGACTGCGTGACCTCACGCACGGCGTTCAACACATCGTTCCAGGTCTTGCGCCCGATGACGTACTGGCGGGTGTAGGACTCGAACACCTGGCTCGACATGTCGCTCGACTGGCTCGCGTTCTCCAGGCGCAGCCGGGCAGCCGCCCATTCATTCCAATCCAACGTCACGCGCTCGCGTGTGTCGCGTTCCGCAGCCTCACGCGCCATGTGCGCAGCCTCACGCCTTGCGAGCGCCGCGTTCACGCCCGACACGGCGGACAGTCCGGCGCCCGGCTGCGCGAGCAACACCAACATCACGCGACTGTCATGCGTGCGTCCGTCGTTGAATTGGCCCATGGTTTTTTCCAGACGCAATGCCAGTTGCGGCGTATAGGTAGACCGCCTGGAAGCGATATCCGCCATGGCGGCCTCTTCCTCATGGGTCAAACGGCGCAGCACTGGCGAATAGGCCAACGCCTGTGCCAGCGCGGCGTCCAAGGTGGGCGGCGCGGCCAGTTCGCCCGCCTCCAGCGTGGCCACCTCCTCCACGGGCGCGCCGGCCAATTGCGTTAGCTGCACCAATGAATTATTGAATGCCTGGTCGGCTGCGGACTGGTCATTGGCGGCCTGCAGCATGCGCGATTCAGCCAGCCGCTGATCGGGCAGTGAACTGACGTCCCGCGCCACACGCCGGAGTATCATTTCGAGTAACTTCACGTGTTCCGCCACGGCCTTGGCGGCGTATTGTTGTCTCGCCTTTTGTCGCATTGACTCGGTGAATGCGGCGATCACTCGAAGCGACAGGTTCAGCCTTTCTTCGTCCAGCGCCGCGCCAGCGGCATCGATCCGGCTGGAGGTCGCATCGATGCCGGCGGTAATGCGGCCTCCGGTCCATAATGGTTGTTCGATACGCACCAGGCCGGAGCTCCCGCCGCTGGTCGGTGCGGCGCTTTCGACACTGAGCGTCGGGTAGCGCTGCCATTGCGCACCTTCAAAGTCGGACCGCGCAGCGGCCTGCGCCGAACGCTTGCCCTGCAATGCGGGATGGCTGGCCAGTACCGATTGCAGAACCTGGTCGAACGTCCAGACCGGTTGCGCACTGGCTATTGTTGTCGTCAATGCAAACGCGGTCAGGACCAGCGCCAGTAGCTGCGCTTGCCGTACCGGTGTTATAAATTTCATGTGAGCTTCACGTCGCGGTGTTCGAATCATGAAAGTCATCCGCTTTCGCAGACGATTTTTACGGGGTTCCGGTCCCTATTGCGTTCCAGACTTAACCCCCTTCGGTCCTGGCTGTTTAAACCACGAAGTTGGCGGCGCTCAGATCCGCGATGTTTACCCGGGACAAAATAACAAGCGCCGTGTCTGCTCCATGCCCATGCAGGTCGGCCGAGTGGTACACCGTCACCGCATCCGCGTTGCCTGAATCACGGATCACAATGTAACCTTGGGTTGCCGCTACGCTGTTGTCGGCGGCGATTGCTGAGGCGGCATCATCAATCGAAACAGGCGTGCCATCGAAAATGAACACGTTATTGGCGCCAAAGTGAGGAGAATGCAGCGTAAGACCGGTTGCGACAGAGTCGGTCAGGCTAGCGATGGCAGACATATCGATGATGTCGCCGCCACTGGCGATGGGACCCGCATCAAAACCCGTGACCGTAATCGGGCTGTGGTGTGCTGCAATACTGGCAGCGGTCAGTTCAGCCGTATCGGTCAATTCCGCAACCGTCGCAACAGAGGCGAAAGCCGCAGCCGCAACAGCGGCATGAGCAGCGGCGGCGGCGGCGGCGTCATCGGCAGCGACAGCGGCGGCGGCGGCATGGGCAGCCTCCAAGGCATTTTTCTGGGCCGCCGCCGCCGCATCGTGAGCGATAGTGGCGGCCTGCACAGCGGCATCCCTCCCCGCCGCCATACCCAAGGCTGTCGCCCCGAGGGCACCAGCGACGATATCAGCGGCCGCCGCGACATCCGTCGCCGCCGGCAGTGGGACTGCGGCGATCTGATCAAAAACAATTGCGGCGGCCGCCGCCGCAGCCGCAGCCGCAGCCGCATCACCATGATGCGCAGCAGCAAAAACAGCTGCGGCATCCGCAAGCGGAGTAGCCGACGGCGGTGCCGCATGGATCACACCCGCAATCTCGGCAGCGATACCGGCGGCAGTACTCGCTGCGGCCGCCAAAACTGTCGCGTCCGTCGCATGCGCAAGCAGCGATTCTGCATTATTGGCAGCGCTGACAGCGGCCGTATCAGCTTGATGCGCAGCAGCGGTCAATGCGACCGCATCTGTCTGATCCGCACTCGCCTGCGCCTGATCACGGGCCGCTGCGGCATTTGCCGCTGCCTGGGCGGCAGCGGCCGTTTCCACCGGCTTTTTTCCAACAGAGGTGATCGTTGGCACAGGCCCACCGCCACCGCCACCGCCTGCAGCAATGCCCCCCCCGATGGCCGCAGCCACGCCACCGATTGTCCTTGCCGTAAAACTTTCGCTTGCGGCCTCAGCGGTGACAATGGCAGCGCCGCCGCCCGAAGCGACCGCCACACCATCTCCGATCGCACCGATTTCAGCTTGAGCAAGCATCATCCCATCGTGGAATTCTGCGACGTCAACAGCACTGTCCAGAGGCACGACAATGGCGTCGTCTTGATGACGCTGGTCTGAGTCAACATCATCGACATGCCGCTTAGCCAAACCGCTGATTGCTTTTGCCTTTTCAGGATGGGCAGTCAATGTATTGCCGGACGCCATTATATTTTTGTCATCTGAAGCATTGCCGCTCATGGCGCTCGACTTGGATGCGATAGACATTTGAAATTTCCTTCCTAAAGTAAAAAAAGAACCTGACTGACTCTCACCTTTCGGCCACTCTCTATGACCGGCATTGCTAGCCTTGAATCAACATTGCGGATCACCAATATGACGATAATGCAATGCCAATATTCAAGCCTGAGCCGTATCAATTTTTCTAATGGTGGGCATCTTCGCGCGACTATCCGGAAAACGTCATGCCTGCCACAGCAGGTCTGAAATTACCATTACCGAGGCAGCGACAACGATCGCGGCGCCGCCGCTGGCGCGGTTCCGCGGCCTTTTTCCGCACCAGCTCTCGGGCGGGCAGTTGCAGCGCATCGTGCTAGCCCGCGCCCTCGTCCTGGAGCCGGCCTTCCTCGTCGCCGACGAGCCGGTCTCGATGCTGGATGTCAGCGTGCGGGCCGGCGTGCTCAACGTCATGCGCGAGGTGCGCGAACAGCTCGGCCTCACCGCGCTCTACATCTCGCACGACCTCGCGCTGGTGCGCTACGTCTGCTCGCGCACCCTCGTCATGTATCTCGGCCGCATCGTCGAGGAGGG
>JACMLV010000049.1 GCA_014379395.1 Burkholderiaceae bacterium | reverse complement strand
TTCGGCCAGCCGTGCCTGCTGTCCGGGCCCGAGCCGGTGCGCCACATCAATTTGTTCGAGGCGCAAGCCTATTGCGCCTGGGCCGGGCGGCGCTTGCCGACCGAGGCCGAGTGGGAGTGCGCGGCCTTGGCCGGCCACCCGGCGTTTCGCTGGGGCCAGTTGTGGGAATGGACGGCCACGCCGTTCGAGCCGTATCCGGGCTTCGAGCCGGGCCGCTACCGCGAGTATTCGCATCCGTGGTTCATGACGCATCAAGTCTTGCGCGGCGCCTCGTTCGCCACCCCGCGGCGGCTGCGCTCGCCCAAGTTCCGCAATTTCTATCTGCCCGAGCGCGGCGATATCTTCGCCGGCCTGCGCACCTGCGCCTGGTAGTTTTCCAGCATCGGTGGCGGCGGCCCGGCCCGGTCGGCCGCGCCGCCCCGGCCGCCGGTTACAGAAGCAGGCCTTGGGTATCTGCCAGCCCGATCAGTGTCAGCGTCGGCATGGTGGCGTCCTGCGCGGCCATCGCGTTCGGCCCGGATTGGCCGAGGTGCTCGATGGTGTCGGCGATGTCGGACTGGAACGCGGCCAGATCGGTGGCGGACGAGATGTTGGCCAGCATGTCGCGCACGGCCGCGGCCGCGTTGTCGCCGCTGTACGCTGCCACTTTCGCGCTGGTGTCGAGCGCCAGCGTGAAATCGACGGCGATGGCGATTTTATTGTTCACCAGCGCGCGGTCCAGCAGGCCCAGCGCGCTCGTGTTGCCGAGTGCGCCGGCCATGATCGAGAGCGAGGCGTTGGCCCGCGACAGGCCGCCGCCGTCGATCGCGCCGGACCAGAACGCGGCCCCTTCCGGGTCCGGATCGCGGTTCAGGATGTTCTGGTAGATCGCGCCGACGAACTTGACCGTGCCGCCGTTATAGAGTGCGTTCGACTCGGCGCTGTCGTTGAAGGAGTTGATCAGGTCGCGCACCGCGGAATTCGAGTCGTACGCGGCGCTCAATTCGGAGACATTGCGCGGTCCGCCGATACGGGCCAGTTGCGCCTGGAAATTGGCGAGGCCGAAATAATCGGCCGCGCGCCCGAAGTAGCCGAGATAGAGCGCCTGCACCACGTCGCTGTATTCCATGCTCAAGGCGGTGTCTTGGAATTGGATTTTTTCGATATCGCTGACGCGGTCGGTGCCTTCGGCGCCGGCTTTATCCTTGATCGTGAAGCCGGTGCTCGACTTGACGACGGAGAAATCGGCGCGCTTGCCGGCATAGATGAGCGTGTCGGTTCCGGCGCCGCCGTCGATGGTGTCGTTGCCGCCGCCGCCGGTCAGTTGATTGGCCAGGGCGTTGCCCTTTATGACGTCGGACAAGCCGGTGCCGATCGCGTTTTCGATCGCCGCGTCATAGGTCAGGCTCAGATTTTGCAGCGCCGCGCTCTTGCCGTCGGGGGCGACGCCGATCGAACTGTCGGCCCCCGGATTGAGGTCGATCGTGGCGCGGAAGGTGACGGCCGAGGCGTTGATGGTGTCGGTCCCGCCCGTGTCATTGATGATCGAGAGCCTTTTGCCGATCGAATTGTCGTAGACGTAGTTATTGTCGCCGCTGTGGAAGGGGCGCGCGCCGTACAGATATTTCATCGCCAGATAATCGAAGTTGCCCAGGAAGTCGCGCACCTGCTTCTGACCGGTCGGCGTTTCGATATAGGACATGATGGAGTTGCTCGCATTGTCCTCGGCCTCGCCGAGATAATTGCCGGCCTCGACCGACGGCCCGTCGCCCGCGTTGTAATTGCCCGGGTGCTTCAAGCCGAGCGCGTGCAACAGTTCATGCACGATGGTGTCGTAGTCGAATGAGCCGGGGACAATGTCTTGCTCCTCGTGCGGGTCCGGATTGTTCAGATAGACGTCGCCGGCGGTCTCGAATGGCGCGAACGTGTCGGGGTAATTAGCATATCCCGAAGAATCGACCTGGTAATTGTTGCCCAAGCGGATGCTGCCAAAACTGGCCGCCGTATCGGCCACTTCTTTGAAGGTGATGTTGAACTGCTGGGAGATCAGCTTCAAAATCTCCCTGGTCGCGGCTCGTTGTTCAGAATTGAAAACGGTAAAACCATAGCTGTCTTCTTCGTCCGCGTAGCTGGGGAAGGCGGACATGAAGCTGAAGGTGACTGTGGTCGGCGTGCCGAACGGCTGTCCATAATTCCAGCGTTCACTTTCCGATGCCAGCAAAACGTCGATACGGTAGTCGCCGCTGATAGGGTTGACGATGACGGTTTTTTCCGGTGTCGCAATCATATATATGGTTTGGAAGTAAGGTGGAGGGGAAATGGCAGTTCGCGATCGGATTAAATTGTATCACTGTATTTCCACGCGGAAAAAATGGTTCGCGCAATGTCGAGGAGGCAATAAAAAACGGCCGCCAGATTGCTCTGGTGGCCGTTTCGCCTTATAGACCGCCGCGTCACGCGCGGACGATGATAACGATGGGCGCTTGCCGCTGGCTTGGCGTTGGGCCTCAGGCCGCCTTGTTCCGCAGGCGCAGCAAACTCAGGCCGAGCAAGACGAACAGCGCGCCGGAACCCTGGTTGAACAGGCGCATGCGCTTCGGATTGGCGAGCTGCTTTTTCAGCGCGCGCGCGAGCAGGACGTAGAAGGCGTGCGCCAGCATCGCGCAGGTGGCGAAGGTCCCCGTCAGCACGATGAACTGTTCCAGCAGCGGCGCGTCCTGCGTCAGAAATTGCGGGAACAAGGCGGAGAAGAACAGGATCGCCTTCGGATTGGTCAGCGCCACGGTCAGGCCCTGGATGAACAGGCGGCGCGACGGCAGGCGCGGACTTGGCGCGGCTTCCGATTCCGCTTCCGGCAAGATGCTGGCCTTGCTGCGCCATTGCTTGACGCCGAGGTAGATCAGGTACAGCGCGCCGGCCAGTTTCAAGGCCAGGAAGGCGGTCGCCGAGGTGGCGAGCACGACGCCCATGCCGGCCATCGCCACGCCGGAGACGATGAACAGGCCGGCCGCGTTGCCCGACGAGCTGATCATGGCGCGCCGCGGGCCCACGGCCACCGAGTTCGAGATCGCCAGCAGGACGCCCGGCCCGGGCGTGAAGGTGACCAGCAGGGCCAGGCCGCAGAAGACGAGCCAATTCGAGAGGTGCATGTCGGGTTCCAGATTCTTGAGTTAAAAAAGCACCAGTCGCCGGATCGGGGAATGGTGCTTTTTGAGTTGCCGGGCCGGACCGGGATCGTTCCGGTGGCCCGTTTCAGTGATCGGCCGCCGCGTGACGCGGCGTTGTATTAACGGTCGCCGTAGGAGCGGCGCGCGCCGTCGGTCGAACGCGGGTTGGAACCCTTGTAGCCGCCGCCGTCGGCGCGTGGCGCGCTCGGCTTGCTGAACGTGCGTTGGCCTGTTGGCTTGGCCGCGGTGCGGTTGTCGCCCGGCTTCCAGCCGCCCGGACGCGCGCTCGAACGTGGCGCCGACGCGGTTTTCTTCGGCTCGAAGCCTTCGATCACGTTCACCGGAATCAATTGCTTGGTGAAGCGCTCGATGCGTTTGACGTTCATGCCTTCGGCGTGGTTGACCAGGGAGATGGCCAAACCGTTGCGGCCGGCGCGGCCGGTGCGGCCGATGCGGTGCACGTAGTCCTCAGGGAACTTCGGCAGGTCGTAGTTGAACACGTGGGTGATGCTTGGCACGTCGATGCCGCGCGCGGCGACGTCGGTTGCCACCAGCACTTTGACCTGGCCGCGGCGCATGCCGTCGAGGGTGCGGTTGCGCGCGCCCTGGTGCATGTCGCCGTGCAAGGCGGCGGCCGAGAAGCCGGCGATGTTGAGGCGGTCGGCGATGGTGTCGGCGTCGCGCTTGGTGGCGGTGAAGACCACGGCTTGATCGAGCGACTCGTCGCGCAGCAGATGGTCGAGCAGGCGATTCTTGTGCGACAGGTCGTCGACGAAGTGGACGCGCTGGACGATGTTTTCGTGCTTGCTCGAGGAGCCGGCGATCTGGATGATCATCGGGTTCTTGGTGATGCGGCGCGCCATGTTGCCGACCACGCCGTCGAGCGTCGCCGAGAACAGCATGGTTTGACGGCCTTCGGGGGTCGAGGCGACGATTTTCTCGATGTCGTCGATGAAGCCCATGTCGAGCATGCGGTCGGCTTCGTCGAGCACCAGGATTTCCAGTTGCGAGAAGTCGATCTTGCCCGAGTCCATGTGGTCGATCAGGCGGCCCGGGGTGGCGACCAGGATTTCCGGGTTTTTCGCCAGCAATTGCATCTGCTTAGGGTAAGGCATGCCGCCCAGGATCGAGACGGCCTTGATGCGGCGGTTGCCCAAGCAGTATTTGTCGGTCGCGGTGGTCACTTGCAGGGCCAGTTCGCGGGTCGGGGTCAACACCAGCATCTTTGGCGTGGCAGCCTTGAAGCGCGGACGCTCGCCGCGGGCGCGGGCCGCTTGCATTTCCTGGTTCGGGGTCTTGCCGGCGCCACCTTGTTCGGCGCTGACCAGTTTGTGCAGCGACGGCAGCATGAACGCCGCGGTCTTGCCGGAACCGGTTTGCGACGAGACCAGCAGGTCGCGTCCTTCGATCGCGGCCGGGATCGATTGCTTCTGGACCGCGGTCGGCGCGGTGTAGCCAGATTCGGTCAGGGCGGAGATCAGGGATGCGTGCAGGCCAAGGGATTCAAATGTCATTGTTTTTCTTTCGTAAAAATCGGCGTCCGTGCGAAAAGCGGAACGCAAAATAGCAACGCCAACCAAAACGAAATGACTCGGGTAAGAAATTTCGGCACAAAAGCTTTGCGCCGGGACGGTGTCAGGTGCGACACACAAGGCGGGAGGGCTTTATTCAGCGACATCCGGTGGATGCGCGAAGGCTTGCGAAGCTGCTAAGTTTTATTTCATGTAACTGCGGTGTTGCGATCGCTTGTTTTTTATTGCGAAAACATATTGCAGCGCACAAACGCTACTATACCGGGTTTCGCCATTTTATGCACGGCTTAATTGAATTTCTCCGCATGAAGCCGTCCGTTTCCAAGAAGATATCGATGGCGCCGCGGCGGCCGCCTCAGTAGTCCTCGGCGTTCAGTCCCATCACGTGCGAGAAGCCGCCGTCGACGTAGGTGATCTCGCCGGTGATGCCGGAGGCCAGGTCCGACAGCATGAAGGCGGCCGTGTTGCCGACTTCTTCGATGGTGACGTTGCGGCGCAGCGGCGCGTGGGCGGCGGTGAAGCTGAGCAGTTTACTGAAGTCCTTGATGCCGCTGGCGGCCAGGGTCTTGATCGGGCCGGCCGAGATGGCGTTGGCGCGGATGCCTTTTTGCCCCAGCGATTCGGCCAGATAGCGCACCGACGCCTCCAGCGAGGCCTTCGCCAGGCCCATCGTGTTGTAGTAGGGAATGGCGCGCATCGCGCCCAGATAGGTCAGCGTCAACAGCGCCGAGCCGGGGCCCAGCAGCGGCAGGGCGGCCTTGGCCATCGCCGGGAAGCTGTAGGCGGAGATGTCGTGGGCGATCTTGAACGACTCGCGCGAGAGGCCTTCGAGGAAGTCGCCGGCGATCGCCTCGCGCGGCGCGAAGCCGATCGCGTGCACCAGGCCGTCGAGCCGATCCCAGTGGGTGGCCAGGTCGGCGAACAGGGCGGCGATCTGCTCGTCGCTGCCGACGTCGCAGTCGAACACCAGTTCGCTGTCGAACTCCTTGGCGAACTCCGTGATGCGGTCCTTGAAGCGCTCGCCGACATAGGTGAAGGCCAGTTGCGCGCCTTCGCGCCGGCAGGCCTTGGCGATGCCGTAGGCGATGGACCGGTTCGACAGCAAGCCGGTGATGAGGATTTTTTTTCCTTGCAAGAAAGCCATATGAACTCCGATTGCGACCGCCGCGCGCCGCGCGCCGGCGGCGGCCGACATGATGTGGATGCGGGGCGGCCCGGCGCGGCACTGCCGGGCGGACCCCGCACCATCGCCCCGCCAACGCGGGGCGCTTGACTCGATTAGTGGTGGTTGCGGGCGCGGCGCGGCTTGACCAGCGAGATCGGGCTCGCTTGGCCCTTGTGTCCCTTGCCCGCCTTGGCGCGCGTGTACTCGGGACGGTCGGCCGCGAACGCCATGGTGGCGTTGTCGGCCACTTCGGGCGCGATGTCGACGTTGAGCGAGGCCGAGGTCTTCGGCACCAGAATGGTCGAGCCGGCCATCAGCAGCGTCTTCTGCGGAATATTGTTGACCTGGCGGATCACGTCGGGCGTGGTGCCGAACTTCGAGGCCAGCGTGTCGATGCGCTCGCGCGCGCTGGTGATCTTGTGCGTGGTCCAGGTCGAGAGCGCGCGGCCCCATTGGGCCAGGTTGGAGGCGAATTTCGCCGCGTTTTCCTGCGGCAGCAAGATCTTGGTCTTTTCGCCGCCGGTGATGACGGGGCGGTTGAATTGCGGGTTGAGCGCCTTGAATTCGTCGATCGACAGTTCGGCCAGCTGGGCGGCGATGGTCAGGTCGATGTCGCTGGTCTTGTCGACGGCGGTGAAATAGGGCTGGTTGTCGACCGGCGGCAGCGTGATGCCGTACTGGGCCGGATTGGCGATGATGTTCTTGACCGCCTGCAGCTTGGGCACGTAGTTGCGCGTTTCGGCCGGCATCAGCTCGGCCAGGCTTTCGAAGTCGGTCGGCCGGCCCAGCGCCTGGTTCTTCTTGATGGCGCGCTGCACCGAGCCTTCGCCCCAGTTGTAGGCCGCCAGCGCCAGTTGCCAGTCGCCGAACATGTCGTACAGCTTTTGCAGATAGGTCAGGGCGGCGTCGGTCGAGGCCAGCACGCCGCGGCGCTCGTCCTTGAACATGTTCTGCTTGAGGTTGAAGTCGCGCCCGGTGGCCGGCACGAACTGCCACATGCCGGCCGCGTTGGCGCTCGAGAACGCCTGCGGATTGAAGGCCGACTCGATCACCGGCAGCAGCGCCAGCTCGGTCGGCATGCCGCGCTTTTCCAGTTCGTGCACCACGTGGAAGATGTAGCGCGAGGCGCGCGCCATGGTGCGCGCGATGTGGTCGGGGCGGGTGCTGTACCAGGTGACGTGCTTGGCCACCAGCGAATTGTCGATGTCGGCGATCGCGTAGCCGGAGCGGATGCGGCCCCAGACGTCGGTTTCGCGGGCCGCGTCGCTGTTGTCGAAATTACTTTTGAGGAATTTGTCCGCTTTGACCAGCGGGATGACTTCGAGGGGGGGGAGTTTTGCCGTCACCGGCGCGGGGTTGGCGATCGGCGCCGGCTCAACGGCTAGGCCGATGCCGGGGGCGAAGGCCAGAAATAGGGCCGCGAAAGTGGAAGAAGTGAGCGTTTTCTTGTGCATAGTGTTCCATTGTTGTCGTCGAGGAAACATCGGACTGACCATGAATAAGCAGCGAGTGTACGTAGGCTTGATTGCCCGAGTCAAGAAATATGTCTTCCCGGTGACATAAAGCGGCTTGATTTTCAATCAAAAAGATTGACGATAAGACATTTAAGTGCGGCGGAAAGTTAGAATGAAATTAAGTCGCGCAGGGGCAAAAGGCAAGCCGGGCAGCTGCCGGGTTTGATCCACGGCAAAGAGTGCGTACAATTTGCCCCTTGCCCGATCCACACTCACGAAAGCTCAATCCATGACCGCCTCCACCCGCCCCGCGCCAGACCAAGCCGCCATCCTCGCCGCCACCGAAGCGTGGCTGGAGAAGGCGGTGATCGGCTTGAACCTGTGCCCGTTCGCCAAGTCGGTGCACGTCAAAAAGCAGATCCGCTACGTGCTGTCGGGCGCGGCCACGCCGGAAGCGCTGCTCGCCGAGCTGATGGATGAATTGCAGACCCTGTCCGACGCCAGCCCGGAGGAGATCGACACGACCTTGCTGATCCATCCCGACGTGCTGACCGACTTCCTCGACTACAACGAGTTCCTCGACGTGGTCGACGCGGCGGTCGAGGACATGGGCCTGGAGGGCGAGTTGCAGGTGGCGAGCTTCCATCCGCAATTCCAGTTCGCCGACACCCAGCCCGACGAGATCAGCAACTACACCAACCGCTCGCCGTACCCGACCCTGCACCTGATCCGCGAGGCCAGCATCGCGCGCGCGGTCGAATCGTTCCCGGACGCGGCCGAGATCTTCGAGAAGAACATCGACACGCTCGAGCGCCTCGGCCATGAGGGCTGGGACAAGCTGATGGCGGAGAAGTGATGCTCGACGCGGCTATCAAGGAGCGGCCCGACACGCCCTGCGTCGCGGTCTGTTCCACCACCTTCGACGATGTGTGCCGCGGCTGCGGGCGCACGGTGGCCGAGGTGGCGCAGTGGGTCGCGCTCGGGGCGCAGGAAAAGGAAATTGTCTGGCAGCGCATCACGCGCGAAGGCTATCCGCGCCGCAACAGCTAAACCCGTTGAGGCGGCGCGGGCGGTGGCTCAGAAGCTGCCGATGAAGTCCTTCTTGCCGATGTCGACGCCGTTGTGACGCAGGATGTTGTAGGCGGTGGTGGCGTGGAAGTAGAAGTGCGGCAGCGCGTAATGCAGCAGATAGGTCTGGCCGGTGAAGTGGCGCGCCTTCTCGCCGCTGCCGGTGGTGATGGCGCGCTCCTCGCTGCCGTCGATCTGCGCCTGCGGCAAGGTGTCGATGAAGGCCAGCGTCTTGGCGATGCGCGCCTTCAATTCCTCGAAGCTTTGCTCGTTGTCCTCGTAGGACGGCACCGGCTCGCCGGCCAGGCGCGCCGCCGCGCCCTTGGCGAAGTCGCACGCGATCAGGACCTGGCGCGTGAACGGGAACATGTCGGGGAACAGGCGATATTGCAGCAGGGCGGCGGGGTCGATCTTGCGCTCGGTGGCGTGGCCGGCGGCCTTGTCGAGGATGACCGACAGGCTGCCGAGGATTTGTTTGAATACGGGGATCGATGCGGCGTACATGGATACGGTCATGGCTGGCTTCCTCCTGTTAAAGAGCCGCGATGATAGCAAGTCCGGCGCACTCTTGCCGGCG
>JACMLV010000449.1 GCA_014379395.1 Burkholderiaceae bacterium | reverse complement strand
GACGAGCGGCCGACGCCGACCAGGAAGCCGTCGATGATGGCCAGGGTCAGGGGCAGGCGGATGCGCACGGTGCTGCCCTCGCCTTCGCGGCTGTCGATGTCGACCGTGCCGCGCAGCGCCTCGATGTTGCGCTTGACGACGTCCAGGCCGACGCCGCGCCCGGACAGGTTGGTGACCTGGGCGGCGGTGGAAAAGCCGGCCGCGAAGATCAGCTTGAAGACCTCGCCGTCGGTCAGTTGCGCGTCGGGCGCGACGATGCCGCGCTCGATCGCCTTGGCCAGGATCTTGGCGCGCGACAGGCCACCGCCGTCGTCGCCGACCTCGATCACGATGCTGCCCGAGTCGTGGTAGGCGTTCAGGCGCACCTTGCCGCGCGCCGGCTTGCCGCAAGCGGCGCGCCGGGCCGCGTCCTCGATGCCGTGGTCGATCGCGTTGCGCACCAGGTGGGTGAGCGGATCGCCGATTTTTTCGATGACAGTTTTGTCCAGTTCGGTCTCCGCGCCGCCGATCTCCAGTTCGATGTCCTTGCCCAGGTCGCGGCTGACGTCGCGCACCACGCGCTGGAAGCGGTTGAAGGTTTCGCCGATTTCGACCATGCGCAGGCGCAACGCGTCCTCGCGGATCTCCTCGACGAAGCGGCTGATGACGGCGGTGGCCTCCTGCAGCGGCGCGTTCTTGGCGCTTTGCGCCAGCAGCGAGGCCGAGGCGCCGGCGATGACGAGCTCGCCGACCCGGTTGATCAGCTGGTCGAGCTTGTCGGCGCTGACGCGGATGAAGCGCGCCGCCTGCATTTTCTGCTCGCGGATCTGCTTTTGCTTTTCCAGCGCGACGTCGACCACCACGCCCGGCACCAGCCCTTCGCCGACCAGCACCTGGCCGAGCGGCGGATGGGCCGCGGCCGGCGCGCTGCCGTCGTCCTGCACGGCGAGCGCACGATCGAGCTCGTCTGGCGTGAGCACGCCGGCCTCGGTCAGGATCTCGCCCAGCAACTCGCCGGTGCCGGCGCTCTTTTCGATCTGCGCGGCCTGCTGCGACCAGTGGCTCGGCGGCGCCTCGATGCGCAGCTTGCAGTCCTCGCGCACGAATTCGAACACATCCTCGATGGCTTGCTTGCCGGCCACGCCGCACACGCCGATCTCGAAGCCGAGATAGCAGGCCTCCGGGTCCAATTGGTCCAACGCCGGCATGGCGTCGGCCGACAGGCGCAGGCTGACGATCTGGCCGATGCTGGCCAGGTAGCGCAGGAAGGAGGCCGGGTCCATGCCGTTGCGCAGCACTTCCGGGCCGAACTGGACGGTGATGAGCCAGCTGTCGGCCGCGACCGGGCCGGCGCCGGCGCGCTCGAAGGCCGCCTGCGATGCGCCGGCCTGGCCGAGATAGCCGCGCAGGCTGGCCAGCAGGCGCTCGCCGTCGGCGATCTGGTTCGCATCGAGCGCCTCGCCGGCCTCGGCGACGCGGTCGATCAGCGCGCCGATGTGGTCGCAGCACGCCAGCAGCACGCCGATCAGGTCTTCGCACACGGCGATGGCGCCGTCGCGCAGCTGGTCGAGCAGGTTTTCCACCACGTGGGTGAAGGCGACCACCGGGTCGAGCCCGAACAGCCCGGCCGAGCCCTTGATGGTGTGGGCGGCGCGAAACAGCGCGCCGATCATCTCCTCGTTGGCCGGATCGTGCTCCAGGCCGAGCAGCGCGTCCTCCATCTCGTGCAGCAGGCCGCGGCTTTCGGCGATATAGGTTTGCAGTGCCTGTTCCATGTTCATCGGGGTCTCCTGGTGGTCCTAGTGGTGCGGCGCCGGGGCCGAGGGCATGACCATCGGGTCGCCGAACTGGCCGGCCAGATGGAACAGATCGATGATTTCCTGCACCGCCGCGCTGTGCGCGACCAGGCGCACCGGCTTGGCGCGGGCGGCGCCCTCGCGCTTGGCGGCGATCAGCAGCTGCACCCCGGCGCTGTCGATCTCGGCCACGCCGGAGAGGTCGAACTCGGCCTCGCGGCAGCCGTCCAGGCACGCTCGCAGCAGCTCGCGGCAGGCGGCGGCGTTGTAGATCGTCATGTCGCCGTCGATGCGGGCGTAGCACACGCCGTCGACGATGTCTGAGGTGATCATGGCGGCCCCCTTATGGCATCACGAGCTTGGCGACGGCCGCCAGCAGCTGGGCCGGCTGGAACGGCTTGACCATCCAGGCCTTGGCGCCGGCCGCCTGGCCCTCGCGCTTCTTGCCCTCCTGCGACTCGGTGGTGAGCATGATGACGGGCGTGAAGCGGTAGGCCGGCAGCTTCTTGAGTTCGGTGACGAAGGTGATGCCGTCCATGTTGGGCATGTTGACGTCGCTGACGATCAGGTGGATCTTGCGCCCGTCCAGGCGCGACAGGCCGATCTTGCCGTCGCCGGCCTCGATGACGTCGTAGCCGGCGCCCTTGAGCGCGATGGCGACCACTTGCCGCAGGGAGGCCGAGTCGTCGACGATCAGGATGGTTTTCGCCATGATGTATTCCTAAAAAAAAGTGATTTCGGAGGCCGCGCTGGCGCCGGTGCCGGCCCCGCTGTGCAGGCTGCGTTGTTCGTCGGTGGTATAGGTCAGGGCCAGCTGTTCGAGCCAGAGCGCGGCGTCGAGCGGGGCCAGCGGCAGGTCCGCCGCGGCGTGCTCGCGCCGCTCGACCAGGCAGGCGTGCAGCTTGTCCAGGTCGTCCTGCACGTGGCTGAAGATCTGCGCCACGCGGTCCTGGAACTGCAGCGACACCAGCACCTCCTCGATCTCGCCCTGGATGCCGACGCTCTCGGCCTGCAGGATCGCGGTCGACTGTTCGAGCTGCTCGGCGGCGCCGCCGAACTGGCCCAGCACCCGGCCGACGGTCTGCTCGGAGGCCTCGACCACGCTGGCCTCGTGGCGCGCGTAGGAGCTGGCGCGCTCGAGCACGGTGCCGATCGCGTGGTTGACCGCCTCGACCTTGACGCTGATGCGCTTGCCGGTCTCGGCCGACAGGTTCGACAACTTGCGCACCTCGCCGGCGACCACCGCGAAGCCGCGCCCGACCTCGCCGGCCCGGGCCGCCTCGATGGCCGCGTTCAGGGCCAGCAGGTTGGTCTGGGCAGCGATGCTGGCGACGTCGGCGGCCATCTCCTTGAGTTCGCCGGTGAAGCCGGACAGGGTCGCCACCTGCTGCACCATCGATTCCATCGTCGAGAGGGCCGACTTGAGGGCGACGATGATCTGCCCGAGCTCGCCCTGGCCGTCGTTGAGCAGCGCGACCACGCCGCCGCCCCGGGCCGACGCGTGCGACATGTCGACTGCCGTGCGCAGCCGGTTGCTCAGTTCGGCGAAGCGTGCGCTGAGCGCCATCACCGCCTCCTCGGTCTGGTTGCGGCCGGTGTCGATCTGCATGCGCCAGACCGGCAGCAGCTCCTCGCACAGGCCGGCGATGTCGTGGCCGGCGCCCAGTTGCGCGTCGCGCCCGGCGCGCTCGCGGCGCGCGCGGCGCAGCGCCCAGGCGCCCGAGGCGGCGGCGACCAAGGCCACCGCCAGCGCGT
>JACMLV010000448.1 GCA_014379395.1 Burkholderiaceae bacterium | reverse complement strand
GGTGGCCACCGCGCTGCTGTTCGCCGAACACGGCCTGCAGCAGGTCGGCCGCCTGCCCGACGATTTCGACGCCAGCGCCGCGACCATCTGCGCGGCGCCGGCCCAATCGCAATGGCAGGGCGAGCTGACGCGCCGCATCGAGCAGGAACAAATCGTGGCGACGCTGGCGGCCGAGATGAAGGCCGGCCTGCGCCAGGTCGAGAAGGCGCTCGACGACTTCGACGCCGACCCGGCCAAGCGCGCCGGGCTGGGCGCCATCGAAGCGTTGCTGCACCAGTTGCAGGGCGCGCTGTCGGTGCTCGGCCAGGAGCACGCGATGCGCGCCGCGCAGCATGTCGAGGCGGCGGTGCGCAAGCTGGCGCAGGGTGGGAGTGAAGCCGGGGGCAAGGCCGACGGCGAGGCCCAGGCGCTCGACCTGATCGCGCAAAACGTCGGCGCGCTCGACTTCTTCATCGACATGCTCGGCCATAACGTCGACGCGGCGCGCAACCGCTTCCGCTTCGATCCGGCGGCCGGCACCTTCCGCGCCATGCCGTTCGAAAAACTCGCCGCCGCCGAGCCGGTGCCGGTGCTCGACGCCGAGCTGCCTGCGGCGGCGCCGGAGCCGGCCGCAACGCCGGCCGGGGCCGGCGAGGGCGAGGCCGGCGTCGAAGCCGAGCTGCTGGAAATTTTCATCTCCGAAGCGCAGGAAGTGCTGGCCTTCGTCGAGACCACCCTCGCGCTGGAGCGCGGCGCCAGCGGCAGCGCGGAAAACCTCGCCATGCTGCGGCGCTCCTTCCACACGCTCAAGGGCAGCGGGCGCATGGTCGGGCTGAACGAATTTGCCGACGGCGCCGCCGCCGTCGAGCGCACCATGAACGTCTGGCTGGCCGAGCAGCGTCCCGCCGGCGACGAGTTGTTCGCGCTGCTGCAACGGGCTTGGGGCGAGATGCGCGACTGGGTCGCCGAGCTGGCCGCCAACGGCGCGTCGGCGCGCAGTTCCGCCGCGCTGGCCGGCGCGGCGGACCGCTTGCGCCTGGGCGAAACGGCCGAAGTAGAAGCCGAAGCAGAAGTCGAAGCAGAAGTCGAGGTAGAAGCAAAAGCAGAAGTCGAAGCGGAGGCGGAAGCGGCGTTGGCCGCCAATGTGGTCGACTTTCCGCGCGTCGTCGAGCCAGCGCTGGACGACACCCACAAGCGCGTCGGCGATCTGGAAATCGCTGTGCCGCTGTACAACATCTATCTGGCCGAAACCGACGAGCTGCTGCGCGTGCTGACACGCGACTTCGGTGAATGGCGCCACGAACCGCAGCGCCCCGCCAGCGACGAGGTGCTGAATGCCTCGCACACGCTGGCCGGCACGTCGGGCACGGTCGGTTTCATGGCCTTGCGCTTGCTGGCGCGCGCGCTCGAAGACACGCTCGAAGCGGTGTCAGACCTGCAGCCGGCGCAATTCGATCTCCTTGACAGCGTGGCCGAGCGCATCGGCCAGATGCTGCGCGCTTTCGCGCTGGGCGATCTGGCGCCCGGGCAGTCCGATCTGATCGCCGCTCTGAACCAACTGCGCGAGCAGGTCACGGCGCAGGCGGCGGAGCTGGACGACAGTTTGGCGACGCTGGACAGCATCGTCGACGATGCGTTCGCGCCAGAGGAGCATGCCGAGGAGCATGCGGACGAGCCGGCGGCGAGCATCGAGGCCTTGGCGCCGGAAGCGCAGCCGGAGCCGGAGCCGGAGCCGGAGCAAGTCGCGCTGGAAGACGCGGCGCAACCCGAGGCGGCCATCGCGGCAGAGGCGCCGGAAGTCGCCACACTGGAAGCGGAAACCACGCCGGAAGAGGCGCAAGAGGCGCCGGAAGCGCATGCCGAACCGGAGGAAATCGTCGCCAGTCCGGTCTTGCGGGATGAACTTGATTTCGACTTGCTGCCGGTGTTCCTCGAAGAGGGCGCCGACCTGCTGCCGCAGATCGGCCAGGCGCTGCGCGCCTGGAAGCGCGATCCGCTCGACGCCGGCCAGTCGCAAACCTTGCTGCGCGCGCTGCACACGGTCAAGGGCAGCGCGCGCATGGCCGGCGCGATGCGGCTCGGCCAGCACGCGCACGAAATCGAAACGCACATCGAGAACATGGTACACGCCGGCAGCGCCACGCCGCAGGCGTTCGACCAGCTGCTGGCGCATTACGACCACGCGCTGCTGCTGTTCGACCAATTGCAGCCATCCGAGGTCGAAGCCGAGGCGCCGCCCGAGGCCCCATCCGCGCCGGAGGCGCAGCCGGTATCCGGCCCCGCGCCGGCCGTCGAAGCCGCCGATGTCGCCGATGCCGCCGATACGCACAAGGCGGCGCCCCTCGCCGCGCCGCGCGCGCCGCTGGTGCGGGTGCGCGCCGACATCCTCGACCGCCTGGTGAGCCAGGCGGGCGAGGTGTCGATCGCCCGTTCGCGGCTGGAAAGCGAAGTCGGCAGCCTGCGCTCCTCGCTGCTCGATTTGTCGGACAACCTGACGCGCCTGCGCCGCCAGCTGCGCGAAGTGGAGATGCAGGCCGAGTCGCAGATCGCCTCGCGCATGGCGATCGCCAGCGAGCGCGAATTCGATCCGCTCGAATTCGACCGCTTCACGCGCCTGCAGGAATTGACGCGGATGATGGCCGAGAGCGTCAACGACATCGCCTCCTTCCACGAGAACCTGACCAACACGACCGACAGCGCGACCGACGACCTGGTGCTGCAGGCGCGCCTGACGCGCGACTTGCAGGGCGACTTGATGCGGGTGCGCATGGTGCCGTTTTCGAGCATCGGCGAGCGCCTGTTCCGGGTCGCGCGCCAGAGCGCGAAGGAACTCGACAAGCGGGTCAACCTCGATATCCGCGGCGGCGCGGTCGAGATCGACCGCAGCGTACTGGAACGCATGGCCGGGCCGTTCGAGCATTTGCTGCGCAACGCGATCGGCCACGGCATCGAGTCCGGGCCGGCGCGCATCGCCGCCGGCAAGCCGGAAACCGGCGAGCTGCTGGTGCAGGTCAGCCAGCAGGGCAACGAGGTGGTGATCGAATTGCGCGACGACGGCGCCGGCCTCGATCTGGCGCGCATCCGCGCCAAGGCGCGCGGCGTCGGCCTGCTCGGCGCGGACGAGGAGGTCGACGACGTCCAGGCGGCCAACCTGATTTTCGCGGCCGGCTTTTCCACCGCCGACGCGCTCACCGAGCTGTCCGGGCGCGGCGTCGGCATGGACATCGTGCGCTCCGAGGCGCAGGCGCTGGGCGGCCAGGTCGAAATCGGTTCCGAGCCGGGCAAGGGCGCCTGCTTCACGATCCGCCTGCCGCTCACGCTGGCGCTCACGCAAGTGGTGCTGGTCGGCTGCGGCGCCAAGACTTACGCCTTGCCGGCCGTGCTGGTCGAGCAGGTGCTGCAAATGAAGGCGGCCGACCTGGCCTCGGCGCACGCCGCCGGCGCTTTGGCGTCGCAGGGCCAGGCGGTCGCGCTGCATTATCTGCCGACCCTGCTCGGCGAGGCGGAGGCGGCGCCGGCCGGGCTGCGTTCCTGCCCGGTGCTGGTGCTCAAAAACGGCGCCGACCGGCTGGCGCTGCAAGTCGACCAGGTGCTCGGCAACCGCGAGGTGGTGATCAAGAACATCGGCCCGCAACTGGCGCGCATGGCCGGCATCGCCGGCGCCACCGTGCTCGGTTCGGGCGAGATCGTGCTGATTTTGAATCCGGTCGCGCTGGCGCGGCATCTGGAGCAGCATCCCGAATTGCAGCATCACTACGCGGCGGCGGCAGGGCAGGGCGCGCCGGCGCCGGTGCGGCGCCTGATCATGGTGGTCGACGATTCGCTCACGGTGCGGCGCGTCACCCAGCGCCTGCTGGAACGCGAGGGCTACCGCGTGCTGCTGGCCAAGGACGGCGTCGACGCGCTGGAACAGCTGCAAGACGTCACGCCCGACCTGATGCTGGTCGATATCGAAATGCCACGCATGGACGGCTTCGACCTGACCCGCAATGTGCGCGGCGACGAGCGCACCAAGGCGATCCCGATCATCATGATCACCTCGCGCAGCGCCGACAAGCACCGCAACTACGCGCTGGAGCTGGGCGTGAACGGCTTCTTCGGCAAACCGTTCCAGGAGCCGGTGCTGCTGGCGGCCATCGCCGGCTTGTTGTAATCGCCCGGCCGGTCAGCCGGCCTTCACCACGGCGTAGCGCGCCAGCGTTTTCTGGCGCGCCTCGTCGTGGCGCACGATCGGCTCCGGGTAATCGCGCCCGAGCCGGATGCCCTGTTGTTCGAGCAGCAGCGGCGCCACCAGCGACGGCGCGTGGATTTGCCGCTCGTCCAATTTCGCCAGCTGCGGCAGGTAGCGCCGGATGAAGCGGCCGTCGGGGTCGAATTTTTCCGACTGCTTGACCGGATTGAAAATGCGGAAGTAGGGCTGGGCGTCGCAGCCGGACGACGCCGCCCACTGCCAGCCGCCGTTGTTCGAGGCCAGCTCGAAGTCGTTCAGGTGCAGCGCGAAGTATTGTTCGCCGCGGCGCCAGTCTATCCCCAAGTCCTTGACCAAAAAGCTGGCCGTGACCATGCGCAGGCGGTTGTGCATGTAGCCGCTTTGATTGAGCTGGGCCATCGCCGCGTCCACCAGCGGATAGCCGGTGCGGCCCTCGCACCAAGCGGCGAAGGCGGCGTCGGCCTGCGGTCCATTTTCCCATTCGATGGCGTCGTAGGCCGGCTTGAAGGCGGCGCCCACGACGCGCGGATGGTGGAACAGGATCATCGCGTAGAACTCGCGCCAGATCAGTTCCGACAGCCAAACCGCGGCGCCTTCGCCGCCCAGGCCGCGCTCGATCAGATCGACGGCGGTGCGCACCAGATGGCGCAGCGAGAGTGTGCCGAAGCGCAGATGGATCGACAGGTAGGACGGGCCTTTCACGGCCGGAAAGTCGCGCGTGGCGGCGTAGTCGGCGATGCGGGACGTGGCGACGCCCGGCAGAAAATCATCGAGCAGCTTGCTCGCGCCCGACATGCCGGTCGGAATCGCCAGTTGGCGCAGATTGGTCTCGGCGAAGCCCAGCTCGGCCAGGCTCGGCAGATGCGCCGGCCCGGTCGGCGGCGCCAGCCGCTGTGCGAACGGCTCGACCGGCAGCGCCGCCATGCACTCGGGCGCAGAGCGCAGTTTTTTCAGCCAGGCGTTCTTGTACGGCGTGAACACGGAAAACGGCTGCCCGCCCA
Organism: Burkholderiaceae bacterium; assembly: GCA_014379395.1. GTDB lineage: Bacteria > Pseudomonadota > Gammaproteobacteria > Burkholderiales > Burkholderiaceae_D > Janthinobacterium. Next base: position 5,986 of record JACMLV010000448.1, on the reverse strand, counting down.
GGGTCAGCACCTCGCTTTGCTCGAACAAGACCTGATCCTTGAAGCTGAACCATTGCCGGCCGGCCGCCAGCAGCGCGCGCTCGACGGCGGCGTCGCGCGCGATCGCCCGCGGCTCGTAGTCGCGGTTGGCGAACACGGCGTCCACGCCCAGCTCGGCGGCCAGTTGCGGGATCGCTGTTTCGGCGTCGGCGTGGCGCACGATCAGGTGGCCGCCGAACTGGCGCAGCTCAAGATCGAGCTCGGCGATCGAGGCGTGGATGAATTCGACCCGCCGGTCCCGCTGCGGCAGGCCGGCCAGGATCGCGCGGTCGTAGACGAACACGCAATAGACGCGGCCGCTGCGCGCCAGCGCGTGGTGCAGGGCGGCGTGGTCGAAGGCGCGCAAGTCGCGCCGCAGCCAAACCAGGGATTTCTGCACGGGGGAGGGATCGAGTGCCATTTGCGTGTCCGGGGTCAAAGTGGGGGCCGATTTTCGGGCGCGCATCGGTTTCTGTTGCCGCGCGCGACGCCGCAGCCGTCGCCGCGGGCCTAATTCAGTGTAAACTGTCGATAAATTCGTGCCGTCGCAAAATGCGGCGACGATCTTACCAGCAAAGAACAAGAGCAGCCTGCGACACGGTTATTCCCCGCGCCCCCGGGCGCTACGCAAGCGAGCAGAGAGAGCAACCTGTATGAAGAAGAGCAAAATCGGCAATCCTCTACCTGTGCCAGGCGTGATGCAGGAGCAGAGCGAGAGTTCGTTTATGCCCGCCGCCGCCGGCGCGCTCAATCTGGCCAACCATTTCCTGATCGCCATGCCGGCGATGGAGGATCCGGTCTTCGGCGGCGCCGTCGTCTACGTCTGCGAGCACAATGAAAACGGCGTGCTCGGCGTGGTCATCAACAAGCCGACCGACATGACCATGCAGGGCCTGTTCGAGCGCATCGACCTGAGCCTCAACGCCGGCCCGGACGCGCCCATCGTCAACGAGCCGATCATGTTCGGCGGTCCGGTGCAGGACGACCGCGGCTTCGTGCTGCACACCCCCGGCGCGCGCTATTCGTCGTCGCTGACGGTGACCGACGAAGTGGCCTTCACCACCTCGATCGACGTGCTCGAGGCGGTCGCCAGCGGCGCCGGCCCGCGCCGCATGCTGGTGTCGATCGGCTACTCGGGCTGGAGCCCGGGCCAGCTGGAGGAGGAGATCGGCCGCAACGGCTGGCTCACGGTCGGCGCCGACGCCGCCATCCTGTTCGACCTGCCGGTCGAGCAGCGCTATGTCGCCGCCATGAAACTGCTGGGTTTCGACCCCCTGATGCTGACCTCGGAGGCCGGGCATGCTTGAGCGCGCCCGCGCAGTGGCGGGAACGCCGGCGTGAGCGGCGCCGCCATCGACACCGTGCTCGGCTTCGATTTCGGCGTGAAACGCATCGGCGTGGCGATCGGCAACACGATGATCCGCCAGGCCCAGCCGCTGCAAGTCATTTCCGCCGTCGACAACGCCAGCCGCTTCGACGCCATCGGCGCCCTGATCGCGCAATGGACGCCGAGCCGCATCGTGGTCGGCCTGCCGCGCCACCCGGACGGCGCGCCGCACGAGATGACGGCGCGCTGCCAGCGCTTCGCCAATCAATTGCACGGCCGCTTCGGCCTGCCCGTCGAACTGGTCGACGAACGCTATTCCTCGGCCGTCATCGCGGCCAAGCGCGGCGAGGTCATCGACGACCGCGCCGCCGCCATCATTTTGCAACAATACTTCGACACTCATGCCCAATCCAACTGACCCTTCCCAACTCGACGCCGAGGCGCTGTACGGCGTGTTGCTGCAGCAAGTGCGCGGCGGCCTGGCCGGCGTGGCCAACGCCGCCATCGTCGGCATCCATTCCGGCGGCGCCTGGCTGGCCGAGCGGCTCGCGCGCGACCTCGGCCTGGAGGCCCGCCTGGGCGTGCTCGACGTGTCCTTCTACCGCGACGACTTCGCCGAGAAGGGCCTGCACGCCGACATCAAGCCGACCCAGATCAACTTCGACGTCAACGGCGCCACCATCTTGCTGGTCGACGACGTGCTCTACACCGGGCGCACCACGCGCGCGGCGATCAACGAGCTGTTCGACTACGGCCGCCCGGCGCGCATCATGCTCGCCGCGCTGGCCGACCGCGGATCGCGCCAGTTGCCGGTCGCGGCCGACTTCGTGGCCGCCAAGGTCGAACTCGACCAAAGCCGCGCGCTGGTGCTGGGACGCAACGACGACGGACAATTCACGCTAACGATAGACGACCATCATGCTTAATCCGCAACTCAATAAACACGGCGAACTGCAGCATCTCTTGACCATCGACGGCCTGCCCAAGTCGATCGTCAACCACATCCTCGACACCGCCTCATCTTTTGTCGGCGTGTCCGACCGCGACGTCAAGAAGGTGCCGCTGATGCGCGGCAAGAGCGTCTTCAACCTGTTCTTCGAGAACTCGACGCGCACCCGCACCACCTTCGAGATCGCCTCCAAGCGCCTGTCGGCCGACGTCATCAACCTGAACATCTCGGCCTCGTCGGCCAGCAAGGGCGAGTCCCTGCTCGACACCATCGACAACCTGTCGGCCATGCACGCCGACATGTTCGTGGTGCGCCACGCCCAGTCCGGCGCACCCTACCTGATCGCCAAGCACCTGGGCGACAGCGGCCAGTCGCACGTGCACGTGGTCAACGCCGGCGACGGCCGCCACGCGCACCCGACCCAGGGCCTGCTCGACATGTACACGATCCGCCACTACAAGAAGGATTTCACCAACCTGACGGTGGCCATCGTCGGCGACATCCTGCACAGCCGGGTGGCGCGCTCGGACATCCACGCATTGACCACGCTGGGCGTGCCGGAGGTGCGCGCGATCGGCCCGCACACTCTGCTGCCGGGCGGCCTGGAGCAGATGGGCGTGCGCGTGTTCACCGACATGAACGAGGGTTTGAAGGGCGTCGACGTGATCATCATGCTGCGCCTGCAAAACGAGCGCATGAGCGGCGCGCTGCTGCCGTCGGCGCAGGAATTTTTCAAGAGCTACGGCCTGACGCCGGAGCGCCTCGCGCTGGCCAAGCCGGACGCGATCGTGATGCATCCCGGTCCCATGAACCGGGGCGTGGAAATCGATTCGGCGGTGGCGGACGGCCCGCAGGCGGTGATTTTGCCGCAGGTGACCTTCGGCATCGCGGTGCGGATGGCGGTGATGAGCATTTTGGCGGGAAATCAAGGATGAAACTACATATCAAAAACGGCCGGCTGATCGATCCGGCCAACCATATCGACGGCTTGAACGACCTCTACATCGAAGACGGCAAGGTGGCGGCCATCGGCCGCGCGCCGGCCGGCTTCGTCGCCGAGCGCGTCATCGACGCGACCGGCCTGATCGTCGCGCCCGGCCTGGTCGACCTGTCGGCCCGCCTGCGCGAGCCGGGCTACGAATACAAGGCGACGCTGGAGTCCGAACTGGCGGCCGCGCTGCAAGGCGGCGTGACCAGCCTGGTGTGCCCGCCCGACACCGACCCCGTGCTCGACGAGCCGGGCCTGGTGGAAATGCTGAAATACCGCGCCAAGACGCTCAACAAGGCCCACGTCTACCCGCTCGGCGCGCTCACCGTCGGCCTGAAGGGGCGGGCGCTGACCGAGATGGCCGAGCTGACCGAGGCCGGCTGCATCGGCTTCGCGCAGGCCGAGGAAGCCGTCGAGGACACCACCGTCCTGCTGCGCGCGCTGCAATACGCGAAAACCTTCGGCTACACCGTCTGGCTGCGTCCGCAGGACGCCCACATCGGCCGCGGCGGCATCGCCCACAGCGGCCCGCTGGCCTCGCGCCTCGGCTTGGCCGGCGTGCCGGTGATGTCGGAAACCATCGCGCTGCACACGATTTTCGAACTGATCCGCGCCACCGGCGCCCGCGTCCACCTGTGCCGCATTTCGTCGGCCGCCGGGCTGGAGCTGATCCGCGCCGCCAAGCGCGAGGGCCTGCCGGTCACCTGCGACGTCGGCGCCCACCACATCCACCTGACCGACGCCGACATCGGCTTCTTCGATCCGAACGCGCGCGTCACGCCGCCGTTCCGCAGCGGGCGCGACCGCGACGCCATCCGGCTCGGCCTGTACGACGGCACCGTCGACGCGCTGTGCTCGGACCACACCCCGGTCGACGACGACGAGAAGCTGCTGCCGTTCGGCGAGGCCTCGCCCGGCGCCACCGGCCTGGAACTGCTGCTGTCGCTGGCCCTGAAGTGGGCCGACGACTACGTCGCCGACCAGATCCAGGGCAAGGACGAGCGCAGCCCGATCGCGCGCGCGATCGCCAAGATCAGCTGCGACGCCGCGCGCGTGGCCGGCGTTCCCGGCGGCCAGCTGGCGGTCGGCAGCACGGCCGACGTCTGCCTGTTCGATCCGAACGCGCGCTGGACCGTGACGGCCGCCGCGCTGGCCAGCCAGGGCAAGCACACGCCCTTCCTGGGTTACGAGCTGAGCGGCGTGGTCAAGACCACCATCGTCGCCGGCCACGTCGCCTTCGAGCGCTGAGGTGGGCCGGGGCGGACGGTTTCCAGCCGTCCGCTTCGGACTCGTTTCAAGTTCCGCTCCACTGCCCTTAACCTGACGTGAAACCCCTGATCCTCCTGCGCCTGGCGCGCCTGGTGCTGCACATGCTGTTCGGCATGGCGCTGTGCGCCTGGCTGTTCCCGTGGCTGGGACGGGCCGCGCGCGAACGCCACGTGCGGCGCTGGTCGCGCCATTTGCTGTCCATGTGCAATGTGCGCGTCGAGCACGCGCAAGAGGCCGGGCGCGCCTTGCCGCGCGCGATGGTGGTGGCCAACCACGTCTCCTGGCTCGACATCTTCGTCATCAACACCGTCCACCCGTGCCGCTTCGTGGCCAAGGCCGAGATCCGCGCCTGGCCGCTGCTGGGCTGGCTGAGCGAGCGCGCCGGCACGGTGTTCATCGCGCGCGGCCAGCGGCGCGAACTGCGCCACGTCTTCCAGGGCTTGGTCGAACACCTGGCGGCCGGCGAACGGATCGCCTTTTTCCCGCAAGGCACCACCGCGCTGCAAGGCGAGTCGCTGCCGTTCCATCCCAACCTGTTCGAGGCCGCGATCGACGCGCGGGTGCCGGTGCAGCCGTTCGCGCTGGCGTATCTGGACGGCGCCGGCCTGGCCCATCCGGCGGTCGAATACGGCGCCGACGTGACCTTCGTGCAAAGCATGATCGCCGTGCTGGGCGCCGGCCAGATCACCGCGCGGCTGTGCTGCCTGCCCGCCATCGATAGTTGCGGCGCGCACCGGCGCGAGCTGGCGCTGGCGGCGCAGACGGCGGTCGGCGCCGCGCTGAGCGGTGGTCGGAGCGAGGCAGTCGAAGCGGGGCGAGGCCGGGGCGCTACGGCTTGACGTGCAGCCAGCGCGCGTGGGCGGCGCGGGCCAGGTAGTCGAGCAGGAAGCCGAGCGCGCCGATCAGCACGATGGCCGCCATCAGCTCGTCGTAGGCGAGGCGGTCGCGCGTGTCGAGGATGAAGTAGCCGAGTCCGGCCGACACGCCCAGCATTTCGGCCGGCACCAGCACAATCCAGATGATGCCGATCGCCAGCCGCACGCCGGTCAGGATGTCGGCCGTGATGCCGGGCAGGATCACGCGCAGCACCGTCTCGCGGCGCGTGGCCGACAGGCTGCGCGCCAGCAGCAGCCAGTTCGGATCGAGCCGGGCCACGCCGGCGGCGGTGTTGAGCAGGATCGGCCACAGGGCGGCGACCGCGAGCAGGAAGTAGACCGGCGCGTCGCCGACGCCCAGCACCATCACCGCGATCGGCATCCACGACAGCGGCGAGACCATGCGCAGCAGCTGGAACAGCGGCATCGCCGCGCCGGCGAACGGCTTCCAGGTCGCCACCAGCACCCCCAGCGGCACCCCGATCGACACCGCCAGCGCCAGCCCGACCCCGACCCGGGCCAGGCTGCGGCCGATGTGCAGCCAGATGTCGGCCCCGGCC
>JACMLV010000447.1 GCA_014379395.1 Burkholderiaceae bacterium | reverse complement strand
CTTCAAGAGCATCAACGATTCCTTCGGCGCGGCGGTGGGCGACAAGGCGCTGCAAGTGGTGGCGACCTTCCTCGGCTCCTGCGTGCGCGAGGGCGACACGGTGGCGCGCCACGGCGGCGACGAGTTCCAGATCATCTTGCAAGACGACGCCCAGTTCAGCGCCACGCTGGCGACCGCGCAGGCGATCCTGGCCGGCCTGCGCGCCGGGCTGGCGATCAACGGCGAGCCGATGACGCTCTCGACGAGCATCGGCGTCGCCGTCTGCCCGGACGACGGCAACGAGCTCGACGACTTGTTGCGGCACGCCGACACGGCCCTGCACCGGGCCAAGGAAATCGGGCGCGACAATTACGCCTTCTTCACCGAGTGCATGGACCGCGCAGTGCGCGAGAAGCTGGCGATCCACAACCAGCTGCGCGGCGCCATCGCGCGCAATGAATTCGTGGTCCATTACCAGCCGCAGGTGGAGCTGAAAAGCGGGGCGATGGTCGGCGCCGAGGCGCTGCTGCGCTGGGACAACAAGGTGCTGGGCAAGGTGCCGCCGGATCTGTTCATCCCGCTGGCCGAGGAATACGGCCTCATCACCGCCATCGGCGAGTGGGTGCTGGGCACGGTGTGCGCGCAGATCCGCCGCTGGCAGGACGCCGGCCTGGGCGACATCAAGGTCGCCGTCAACCTGTCCGGGCGCCAGTTCGCGCAGGACCGCACCGTGCAGTTCGTCGAAACGACGCTGCGCGAGCACGGCATTCCGCCCGCTTGCCTGGGCATCGAGATCACCGAGGGCGCCGTGATGGGCGACCCGCAAAAAGCCGTGCTGGCCTTGCAGCGCTTGAAAGATATCGGCGTCGGCATCTCGTTGGATGACTTCGGCACCGGCTATTCCAGCCTGAGCTACCTGAAGCGTTTCCCGATCGACGTGCTCAAAATCGACAAGAGTTTCGTCGACGACGTCACCAGCAGCATCAGCGACGCGGCGATCGCGTTGTCGGTGATCTCGCTGGCGCACAACCTGAACATGAAGGTGCTGGCCGAGGGCGTCGAGACGCGCGAGCAGCTGGCCTTCCTCACCGAGCACGGCTGCGACGAGATGCAGGGCTGGTACTTCAGCCGCGCCTTGCCGGCCGACGCCTTCAGCGCGCTGCTGCTCGAAAAGAAAAACCTGCTTTCCCTCTGAGGTCCCGCGCGCCGCGCATTACCGGGTTTTCGTCCGGCGCCGCCAAGACGACGCCCGCCGCCGCCTTCACGCCGACCGGTGCCAGCGCCGGATCATCGGCGCCAGGGCGTCGCCGGCTTCCTGCTTGGAGACATAGGCGACCGCGCCGGCGGCCAGCATGCCGGCCACCGTGGGGTGTTCGTCGCAGGCGGACAGGCCGATCACCGGCAGCGCCGGGTGGTGCAGGCGCAGGCGGCGGATGGTTTCGGCTCCGCTCAGCGCGGGCAGCCGGTTGTCGATGCAGACGATGTCGGGCGCGCTCTCGCCGGCCAGCCGCAGCGCGGCCAGGCCATCGGCCGCCTCGGCCACCACTTCGATGTCGGCGCAAGCTTCCAACACATGCCTGAGCGCGGTGCGGAATCCCGGGTGGTCGTCGACCAGCAGGACGCGGATCTTGGCCGCGGGCGTCGGGGCGGGGTTCGTCATGGCGTGGTTTCCGTCATCGTCAATTGTCGATTGGCCGCGTGGCCGGCGGGGATGCCGGTCTCGCCGGCGATGACTTGCTCGATGGCCGCCCGCAGGGCGTCCGGCGCGAGCGGCTTGTACAGGATCGGGATGCCGTGCTCGCTCATGCCGCGCATCAGGTTCGGATCGGTGTCGCCGGTGATCAAGAGCGCCGGCAAGCGCGGGCCGAAGGCGGCGCGCGCCGCCGCGATCACGTCGAAGCCGCTCTGGCCGGCGGCCAGGCGGAAGTCGGACACCACGATGGCGGGCGCGGTGATGGTGGGCGACGGCATCAACGACGTGCTGGCGGCGAAGGACGCCGGCATTCCCTGCGTGGCGGTCGCCTTCGGTTACGGCGAGGCCGAGACCCTGGGCGCCGACCGGGTGATCCAGCGCATGGAGGAGCTGCCCGAGGTGGCGGCGCTGCTGCGCTAGAAGGCGCGGATGCCGGCGACCGCGGCGATCGCCAGCAGCACGGCGATGAATTCGTTCTTCGTCAGCCGCATGACGACGATGGCGACGAGCAGGCCGACCCACTCCGCCGGGCCGCCGTTCCAGGCGATGGGGCCGAGAATGGCCCCCATCAGCGCGATCGGCAGGGCGCGCAGCCCGGCCTCGACCCTGGGCGTGATCGGCACGAAGCGCATCAGGAAGAACCCGCCGGCGCGGCAGAGGTAGGTCGCCAGCGCCATCAGCAGGATGGCGACCAGCACGTCAGGATCGAGGGACATGCCTGAGGCCCCCCACGATGCTGCCGGCCAGGGCGCCCGCCATCATGTACCAGGGCCCCGGCGCCAGCCGCTCGACGCTTACCGCCACAACCACGCCCACCACCAGCGGCAGCGCCGTGGCACCGCCGGCGCGGAAGAAGGTGACGGCGATGGCGGCGAAAAAGGCAGCGATGAGGAAATCGATTCCCAGCCGCTCGGGGTCGCCCAGCAGCGCGCCGAAGCTGTGGCCGGCCAGCGTCGCCGGCACCCAGATGAACCACATCGAGAGGCCGGTGCCGACCATGAAGGCCGCATCGGTGCGCCCGGCGCGCTGCTCGCGCAGGGCCAGGGCCCAGTTGGCATCGCCCATGAAGAACAGCGAGCCATAGCTCTGCCAGGCCGGCAGGGCCGCGTACCAGGAGCGCAGCGTGGCCCCCATCAGCAGGTAGCGCGCGTTCATCGCCGCCGTGGTCAGCACGACTGCCAGCAGCGGCAGCGGGTCCGCCCAGGCCTGCAGCGAGGCCATCTGCGCGCCGCCGGAATAGACCACGCCGGCGAACAGCGCGGCCTCCAGCGCCGAGAGGCCCTTGGTCTCTGACATCACGCCGAAGGCGAAGCCGTAGAGCGCCAGCGTCGGCACCAGCACCAGCCCGGCGCGCGCGCCGGCCAGGAAGCCTTGCCAGGTGAAGGGATGAAGCGTTGCGCGGTCGGGTGTGTCGGACATGCCAGCCGGCAGGCTGCGGGCAAGCGGCTCCAGGGCACAAGGCCGCGAGACATGCGCTGGGGTCGGGGAAGCATGCGGAGGAGAAGCATGCTGAGGAACTCAATGGATATCCCTCCACCGCGCAGCGGAGGGAGGGCTGATCTACCTAGCCGATGTCCGCGCTCGTCTTCCCGCCGTGCGCGGCGCTCCAGGCGTCGGGCTGCTGCAGGAAGGAGCGCACCTCGGCCATGCCCTTGGCGTCGAGGTAGCCCTGCTCGCCGGCCACCGCCAGCGCATCCCACCAGGTGGCCAGCGCGTGCAGGTTGACGCCGCGTTCCTTCAGCTTGGCCACCGACTGCGGGAAGATGCCGTAATGGAAGATGACGAAGGTGTGGGCGACCTTGGCGCCGGCCTGCTCGATGGCGTCGATGAAGTTGATCTTGGAGCCGCCGTCGGTCGCCAGGTCCTCGACCAGCAGGAAGCGGTCGCCATCCCGGAAGTTGCCCTCGATCTGGGCGTTGCGGCCGAACCCCTTGGGCTTCTTGCGGATGTAGGTCATCGGCAGGCCGAAGCGCTCGGCCATCCAGGCGGCGAAGGGGATGCCGGCGGTCTCGCCGCCGGCGATGACGTCGAAGGCCTCGTAGCCGGCGGCGCGCTTCACCAGATCGACGCCCATGTCCATCAGAGCGCTGCGCGCGCGCGGGAAACCCACGATCTTGCGGCAGTCGACGTAGACCGGGCTGGCGCGGCCGGAGGTGAAGATGAAAGGATCGTGCGGCCGGAACAGGATGGCCTCGATCTCCATCAGGATGCGGGCGGTCTGGCGCGCGGTTTCGCTGATCGGAGCGTCGGTCATGGAGCGGGTTCCCGGCTGGAGTCGATTGCCTTGCGGCGAGGGCTGTCTTAGGAGTTAGCGGCAGGCTTGGCAACGGCTGGCGGGGCGCGATGAAAACGAGCGATGCAGTGTGGCGCACGCTCCTGGCGCTGCGGGCCGAGGCGCCGCTGGTGCACAACATCACCAACTTCGTGGCCATGGACTTGGCGGCCAACGTGCTGCTGGCGGTCGGCGCCTCGCCGATCATGGCGCACGCGCGCGAGGAGGTGGCCGACATGGTCGCCATCGCCGGCGCGCTCACCATCAACATCGGCACCCTGGAGCCGGCCTGGGTCGAGGCCATGCACCTGG
>JACMLV010000048.1 GCA_014379395.1 Burkholderiaceae bacterium | reverse complement strand
GCGGGCGGCAGGCCGATGCCGTTGTCGGCGACCATCATGCGCAGCGCCTGGCCCTGGCGCGTCAGCGCCACCCGCACCATGCTGGCCTTGGCGTGGCGGGCGATGTTGGACAGCGATTCCTGCAAGATGCGAAACATGGTCGTGTCCAGTTCGCCGCACCCGGCGTCAAACTGGCCCGGGTCGGCGTCGAACTGGTGGCCGATGTTGTTGATGCGGGAAAATTCGCGCAGCTGCGATTCGGCCGCCTGGCGCAGGCCGCCCTGCAGCGCGACCGGATGCAGGTCGTGGATGATGCCGCGCAGCGAGCGGATCGTCAGCTCCAGGTTGCCCGATATCAGCGCCAGTTGCGCGTTGATCTTGGGCGTCAGCTCGGCGCCTTGGCCGCGCAGCAGCCCCAGATCGATCTTCAGCGCCAGCAGATTCTGGCCGAGGTCGTCATGGATGTCGCGCGCGATGCGGCGCCGCTCGGTTTCCATGATCTTGTCCTGCGCCGCGATCAGCCGGCACAGCCGGGCGTGGGTGCTCGCCAGGCTCTGCTCGGCGCAGGCGCGCAGGCCAGATTCGCACGCCAACTGGCGGCGCGCGTTGCCCAGTTGGCCGGCCAGGCGGCGCCATTGGTGCCACGCCAGCGCCATCGGAATCAGCGCCGGTATTAGGTACGGAAAAAAGCTCATATCTCCCCTGAAACGTTGTTGGTTATTGGAAACTTGGTTTAAAACAACCTGTAGAAAGTACAAGGCGGGGTGGCGCGGCGTATTGCTGTAGCACAAATGATTGTTGAACGTGCGTCAATTCCACACGGCGCACGCTGTCGGGGTGCCCGGCAGCATATAATAGAAGGTTGTCAATCGCGCGCGCATGGCGGCGCCGGCTCGCTTTTAGGAAATACCGTGACTTACAGCGTCAAAGAAATTTTTTACACCCTGCAAGGCGAGGGCGCCCACGCCGGGCGGCCCGCCGTGTTTTGCCGTTTTTCCGGCTGCAACTTGTGGAGCGGACGCGAGAGCGACCGCGCCGGCGCCGTCTGCACCTTCTGCGACACCGATTTCGTCGGCACCGACGGCGACGGCGGCGGCAAGTTCGGCGCCGCCGCGCAACTGGCCGGCGCCATCGACAGCTTGTGGCCGGCCAGCTATCCGGCCAGCAAATACGTCGTCTTCACCGGCGGCGAGCCGCTGCTGCAGCTGGACGCGGCGCTGATCGAGGCCATGCACCGGCTCGGTTTCCAGGTCGCCATCGAAACCAACGGCACCTTGCCGGTGCCGCCCGGGGTCGACTGGATTTGCGTCAGCCCGAAGGTCGGCGCCGATCTGGTGGTGCGCCGCGGCCAGGAAATCAAGGTCGTCATCCCGCAGCCCGGGCAGGATCTGGCCGCCTATCAAGACCTCGACTTCGAACACTTCTTCGTCCAGGCCATGGACGGCCCGCTGCGGGCGCAGAACCTGCGCCTGGCGATCGACACCTGCAAGCGCCACCCACAGTGGAAGCTGAGCCTGCAAACCCATAAACTTTTACAAATACCTTAAGCCTTTCATGCTCACTATCACACGCAAGCTCGAATTCGACGCCGGCCACCGCATTCCCGACCACAAGAGCCAGTGCCGCAACCTGCACGGCCACCGCTACACGCTGGAAATCACGCTGACCGGCCAGGTCATCCAGGTCGAGGGCAATTCCGACAACGGCATGATCATGGATTTCTCCGACATCAAGGCGCTGGCCAAGGAGCATCTGGTCGACGTCTGGGACCACGCCTTCCTGGTCTATGAGAAGGACTGCGCGGTGCGCGACTTCCTCGCCACGCTGCCGGGCCACAAGACGGTCGTGATCGACCGCATCCCGACCGTCGAGAACCTGGCGCAGATCGCCTTCGAGATCCTGAAGGCGGCCTACAAGGACCGCTTCGGCACCGGCTTGCACCTGCATAAGCTGGTGCTGCACGAAACCCCGAACTGCTGGGCCGAGATCACCGATGCCTGACACCGCCTTCATGCGACTGGCGCTGGAACAGGCGCGGCATGCGTGGGACTTGGGAGAGGTGCCGGTCGGCGCGGTGGTGGTCAAGGACGGCGTCGTCATCGCCAGCGGCTACAACCAGCCGATCGGGCGCCACGACCCGACCGCGCACGCCGAGATCATGGCCCTGCGCGCGGCCGCCGAGCTGCTCGGCAACTACCGCCTGCCCGGCTGCGAGCTGTACGTCACGCTCGAGCCGTGCGTGATGTGCTCGGGCGCGATGCTGCATGCGCGCCTGGCGCGCGTGGTGTTCGGCGCCGGCGATCCGAAGACCGGCGCCTGCGGTTCGGTGCTGAACTTGTTTGAACAAGAACGCCTCAATCATCAGACGGAGTTGGCCGGCGGCGTGCTGGCCGACGAGTGCGGCGAGCTGCTGCGCGGTTTTTTCGCCGAGCGGCGCAGCGCCAACGCGGCCTTGCGATTGGCCCGGGCGCAGGCCGAATCCGAAGCCGAAGCCGTCCGCGAGCAGAGCCAACAACAATAATTGACGCTGGATCGGGAATCCTTTGAGCACACCAAAAATCGGCATCGCCATCGCCGCGCTGGGCGGTTACGCGCTGGATCAGGCCAAACTGGAACGCGGCGTCGAACGCCTGCGCGCGCAGGGCTGCGTGGTCCACAATTATTACGAGCCGGATCATAAATTCCAGCGCTTCGCCGGCAGCGACGCCGGCCGCCTGGCGCAGCTGAACGCGGCGGCGGCCGACCCGGACGTGCAGGTGGTGATGGCGCTGCGCGGCGGCTACGGCATCAGCCGCCTGCTGCCGGAGATCGACTTCGAGGCGATGGCCGCGAGCGGCAAGCTGTTCGTCGGCTACAGCGACTTCACCGCGTTCCAGATGGGCTTGCTGGCCCGGACCGGCGGCGCCAGCTTCGCCGGCCCGATGATGTGCGACGACTTCATCCGCGACGTGCCGAATCCGTTCACGCTGGGCCAGTTCTGGGATTGCATCCGCGGGCCTTCGCACGTGGTGCGCGGCACGGCCGCCGGCAACCCGGCGGTGGACGTGACCGGCCCGCTGTGGGGCGGCAATCTGGCGATGCTGGTGCATCTGCTCGGCACGCCATACTTCCCCGAGATCGATGGCGGCATCCTGTTCGTCGAAGACGTCAACGAACATCCGTACCGGATCGAGCGCATGCTGCTGCAACTGCTGCACGCCGGCGCGATCGGACGCCAGAAGGCGGTGTTCCTGGGCGATATTTCCGGCTACAAACTGGGGGCGAACGACAATGGCTACGATTTCGACACCATGCTCGCCTACCTGCGCGAGCGCCTGCCGGTGCCGGTGCTGACCGGGCTCGAATTCGGCCACGTGCAGCGGCGCGTCACCTTGCCGCTGGGCGCGCAGGCGCATCTGGTCGCCGATGCGAATGGGTATGAAATGACGATGACCGGGTATCCGACGCTGTCCGGGCGCTGATTTTAGTTTGCTTGGTTCGGTTCGCGCGGGATTACTTGACGAACCGGACCACCACAAAAACAAGGCTGGTCAGCGTGATGGCGGTGGCGACGAACCATTTGATCAAGGTCACCTCCAAGGTGGCAAGACTGGCTTTCGTCCTCGCATCGATGGTGGCAAGGCTACCTGTCATCGTCGCATCGATGGTGGCAAGGCTGCCTTTCATCGTCGCTTCCATGGTTGCCAGGCCGCCTTTCATGGTTGCTTCCATGGCCGCCAAATCGGCCTTGGTCGCCATGCGGCCTTCCATGTCGTCAAGCCGTTTATCGATGCCGTCGAGGCGCCTGTCGATGCCGTCAAAGCGCCTGTCGATGCCGTCGAAGCGGCCGTCCATGCCATCAAGGCGCGCCTCGATACGCACCAATCTTTCCTTGGCGTCGGCCGCGAATTCTTCCAGCTTTTCGATGCGCTGCTCCATTCGTCGATCATCTGCGCCGCGCGACCCTTTGTCAATTCCGCCCGATTGGTGTGCGCCAGCGGCCGCGCAACGTTTTTCCAGTCCCGGTTTTTTCGCCGCCGACTCCTGCCGCCGCCCCGGCGATGGTAAAATGCCCGGTTAATCAAATCCGCTATTAAAGGCTTTACTCGTGCTATCGACCGCAAATATCACCATGCAATTTGGCGCCAAGCCATTGTTCGAAAACATCTCCGTCAAGTTCGGCGATGGCAACCGCTACGGCCTGATCGGCGCCAACGGCTGCGGCAAGTCCACCTTCATGAAAATCCTCGGCGGCGACCTCGAACCGTCGGGCGGCGTCGTCATGCTCGACACCAACGAGCGGCTCGGTAAGCTGCGCCAGGACCAGTTCGCCTTCGAAGAGATGCGCGTGCTCGACGTCGTCATGATGGGCCACACCGAGATGTGGGCCGCGATGCAGCAGCGCGACGCCATCTACGCCAATCCCGAGGCGACCGACGACGACTACATGGCCGCCGCCGAACTCGAAGGCAAGGTCGCCGAATACGACGGCTACACGGCCGAGTCGCGCGCCGGCGAACTGCTGCTCGGCGCCGGCGTGGCGATCGACCTGCACCAGGGACCGATGAGCAACGTCTCGCCCGGCTGGAAACTGCGCGTGCTGCTGGCCCAGGCGCTGTTCTCGAATCCGGACATCCTGCTGCTCGACGAGCCGACCAACAACCTCGACATCAACACCATCCGCTGGCTGGAAGACGTGCTCAACGAGCGCAACTCGACCATGATCATCATTTCCCACGATCGCCACTTCCTGAACCAGGTCTGCACCCACGTCGCCGACATGGACTACGGCACGCTGAAGATCTATCCGGGCAACTACGACGAGTACATGTTCGCCTCGACCCAGGCGCGCAACCAGCAGCTGGCCAACAACGCCAAGGCCAAGGACAAGGTCGCCGAGCTGCAGGAATTCGTGCGCCGCTTCGCCGCCAACAAATCGAAGGCGCGCCAGGCCACCTCGCGCGCCAAGCAGATCGAGAAGATCAAGGTCGACGACATCAAGCCGTCCTCGCGCGCCTATCCGTTCGTGCGCTTCGACGGCGAGAAGAAGCTGCACCGCCTGGCGGTGGAAGTGGAAAACATCACCAAGGGTTTTGATCGCACGCTGTTCAAGAATTTCAGCATCATGGTCGAGGCCGGCGAGCGCATCGCCATCATCGGCGCCAACGGCGCCGGCAAGACCACCATGCTGCGCTGCATCGCGGGCGACATCGCCGGCCTGCAACCGGATCAGGGCCGCGTCAAATGGGCCGAGAACGCCAACGTCGGCTACATGCCGCAAGATCCGACCGAGGACTTCGCCAAGGACGCCAACCTGACCGACTGGATCGGCCAGTGGACCAAGGAGGGCGACGACGACCAGGCCGTGCGCTCGATCCTGGGCCGCCTGCTGTTCGGCGGCGACGACGTCAAGAAGCCGGTGCGCGTGCTGTCGGGCGGCGAGAAAGGGCGCATGATGTACGGCAAGCTGATGCTGGGCCGCCACAACGTGCTGCTGATGGACGAGCCGACCAACCACATGGACATGGAATCGATCGAGTCGCTCAACATCGCGCTGGAAAAATACGCCGGCACCCTGATCTTCGTGTCGCACGACCGCGAGTTCGTGTCGTCCCTGGCGAACCGCATCATCGAGATCAAGGAAGACCAAGTGATCGACTACCGCGGCAACTATGAAGACTATCTGAAGAGCCAGGGCATCGACTGATCGGTTTCGACCGCGCCCGCCAGCCTTCGCGGGTGGCGGGCGGCAAGCATTGCGCCCGACATTTTGTTTTTGCTGACGAATCACCATGCCTACAATACCTATCACCACCATCGAATACGAGCACCCGCAAGACGGCGCCAGCTGCACCGCCAAAGCCTGGGCTCGCACTCCCGCACCACTTACCGCCGCAGAAAAGACCGTTCTCAAGGAGCGCGTCAAGCGCTTGCTGAAAGAGCGCGACGCGGTGCTGGTCGCGCACTATTACGTCGACGGCGACTTGCAGGACCTGGCCGAGGAAACCGGCGGCTGCGTCTCCGATTCGCTCGAAATGGCGCGCTTCGGGCGCGACCATCCGGCCAAGACGCTGGTCGTGGCCGGCGTGCGCTTCATGGGCGAAACAAGCAAGATCCTGAGTCCGGAAAAGACCGTGCTGATGCCGGATCTGGACGCCACCTGTTCGCTCGACCTGGGCTGCCCGGTCGACGAGTTCACCGCCTTTTGCGACGAACACCCGGACCGCACCGTGGTGGTCTACGCCAACACCAGCGCCGCCGTCAAAGCGCGCGCCGACTGGATGGTGACGTCCTCGATCGGGCTCGACATCGTGGCCCACCTGCAAGCGCAGGGCAAGAAGATCCTGTGGGCGCCGGACAAGCATCTGGGTTCCTACATCCAGAAGCAAACCGGCGCCGACATGCTGCTGTGGCAGGGCTCTTGCTTGGTGCATGACGAATTCAAGGGCATCGAGCTGGACTTGCTGCGCGCCGAATATCCGCAGGCCAAGGTACTGGTGCATCCGGAGTCGCCGGCCGCCGTGGTCGCGCAGGCCGACGTGGTCGGTTCGACCTCGCAGATGATCGCCGCCGCCCAGAGCATGGACGCCGACACCTTCATCGTCGCCACCGACAACGGCATCCTGCACAAGATGCGCGCCGCCGCGCCGGGCAAGCGCTTCATCGAGGCGCCCACCGCCGGCAACAGCGCCACCTGCAAGAGCTGCGCGCATTGCCCGTGGATGGCGATGAACGGCCTGCAGAACCTGGCCGACGTGCTCGAAAACATGAGCAATGAAATCCACGTCGATCCGGCCATCGGCCAACTGGCGGTCAAGTCGATCGATCGCATGCTCGACTTCGCGGCGGCGAAAAAGGCCGGCCTCAAGCCAGGCCCGGATCTGGCAAAAGAAGCTAAATTATTTTCGGGAATCGGTCCTGCATGAGTACTTTGAAAAATTCCTTCGCGCCGTTCGACGCGGCGCTGGCGCGTTCGTTTGAAGCCAATTTGCTGGCGGCCCTGCTGGAAGACGTGGGCAGCGGCGACCTGACCGGCGAGCTGGTGCCGGCCGACAGCATCGTGACGGCGCGCGTGATCGTGCGCGAAGAGGCGGTGTTGTGCGGCGCGCCCTGGTTCGAGGGCATCATGAAAAGCCTGGAGCGCAGCATCCAGATCCAATGGCATTACGCGGAAGGCGATTTGATGAGCGCCGACAGCGCCGTCTGCACCATCGACGCGCCGGCCCGCGCTTTGCTCACCGCCGAGCGCGCCGCCCTCAATTTCCTGCAACTGCTGTCCGGCGTGGCGACGGCGACGCGGCGCTATGTCGACGTCATCGCTGGCACCAAGGCGGCCATCCTCGACACCCGCAAGACGCTGCCGGGCCTGCGCCTGGCGCAGAAGTACGCGGTGCGCGTGGGCGGCGGCAAGAATCAGCGCCTGGCCTTGTATGACGGCATCCTGATCAAGGAAAACCATATCGCGGCGGCCGGCGGTGTGACGGCGGCGATGCAGGCCGCCATCGCGCTCGAGGCCGGCGTGACGATCCAGGTCGAAGTGGAAAACCTCGACGAGTTGAACGAGGCCCTGGCGGCCGGCGCCAACTCGGTGCTGCTCGATAACTTCAGCCTCGAGATGATGCGCGACGCCGTCCGCATCACGGCCGGGCGCGCCTTGCTGGAGGCGTCCGGCGGCATCAACTTCGACACCGTGCGCGCCATCGCGGAAACCGGCGTCGACCGGATCTCGATCGGCGCCCTGACCAAGGACGTGCGGGCGACCGACTATTCGTTGCGCATCATCGGCTAGCGTTTGAATCGGGGCGGCCGCGTTAATCGGTCGCCCCGTTTTGCTCCATCGGCCTAGGAGTCTGTCGGACTTAGGCTCGTCGGCTGCAAAAATACCTGGACGGTCCATATTTCGCCGTCTTCTCGGCCAATAGCTCGCTATTGGCACTGCGAAACCGTCAAAATCTGGCCTCGCCCAGCTATTTTTTCGCTTCGACTCCCTAAGTCCGACAGCCTCCTAG
>JACMLV010000446.1 GCA_014379395.1 Burkholderiaceae bacterium | reverse complement strand
GCGCCGCGCGCCGCGCCGCCGGACGGGCCGCGCCGGAATTCACGCGCCCGCCTTGACGGCGCCGTTCAGCTGCGCCAGTTGCTCGGTGGTGCCGACGTTGGTCCAGTCGCCGTCGAACACCTCGCCGCCGACCTGGCCGCGCGCCGCGTATTCGCGGATCAGGGGGCCGAGCTTGGCGTAGTCGCCCGGCGCGACCGAGTCGAACATCTGTGGCCGGTAGACGCCGATGTTGGCGAAGGTCCACATCGGCGACCCCTCGTTGGCGATCGAGTACAGGTTCAGCGCGAAGTCGCCCAGCGGATGGTGCGCCGGGTTCTTGACCAGGTACAGCCAGGCCACGTCGCGCTTGTCGAGCGGATACGGATTGCCCCACAAGTCTTTTTCGGCCAGCACGTCGGTCACCTGGCTGAAGTCGAAATACGGGCAGTAGATGTCGCCCGAGACGGCCAGGAACGGTTCCTCGCCCAGCAGGTGGCGGGCCTGGGCGATCGCGCCGGCCGTTTCCAGCGCCGTCTCTTCGCGCGAATACTGGATCGAGGCGCCGAACTGGCTGCCGTCGCCCAGCTCCTGCACGATCAGGTGGCCGAGGTGGGAATGGTTGATGACGATCTCGGTGTTGCCGGCGCGCACCAGGTTCAGGATGTGCCAGACGATCAGGGGCCGGCCGCGCACCTTCAGCAGGGGCTTCGGGCAGGTGTCGGTGAGCGGACGCATGCGCTCGCCGCGTCCGGCGGCGAAAATCAGGGCTTTCATGGGAGGCGGGTCATTTCTTCATATGGGGAATCGATGCCGCCGCGCGCGCCGGTGACGGGCGCGGCGCCGGCGGCCGGCGGGGGCGGACGGGCGGACTTAGAAAGTGTAGCCCACTTCGGGCGCCTTGTTTTCCAGCGCGTCGAGCAGGCGCACCAGCGGTTTCAGCTCGCGGTAGCGGTTGGCGGTCTTGCGCACGTAGTCGAGCACCACCGGCAGGTCGCCCAGGTAGCCCGGCTTGCCGTCGCGGTGGTTCAGGCGCGCGAAGATGCCGAGCACCTTCAGGTGGCGCTGCAGGCCCATGAATTCGAAGTCGCGGTAGAAGGCGTCGATGTCCGGATGCACCGGCAGCCCGGCGCGCTTGGCCTTTTGCCAGTAGCGCACCACCCAGTCGAGCACCAGCTCCTCGTCCCACTGGATGTAGGCGTCGCGCAGCAGCGAGGCCAGGTCGTAGGTGATCGGGCCGTAGACCGCGTCCTGGAAGTCGAGGATGCCGGGATTGCCCTCGTCGAGCGCCATCAGGTTGCGCGAATGGTAGTCGCGGTGCACGTACACCTGCTGCTGGGCCAGGTTGTTGGCCAGCAGGGCGTCGAACACGCCCTTCAGCTGGCCGGCCTGCTCGGCGGAGAGCGTCAGGCCCAGGTGGCGCCCGACATACCATTCCGGGAACAGGTCGAGCTCGCGCTGCAGCAGCGCGCGGTCGTATTCGGGCAGTTGGCCGGGCGCGCTGGCGCCCTGGATCTGGATCAGCGCGTCGAGCGCGGCGCTGTACATGACCGGCGCGGTGTCGGCGTTGAGCAGGTTCAGATAGGTGGTGTTGCCCAGGTCGGACAGCAGCAGGAAGCCTTGCTCGACGTCTTGCGCGAGCACCTTCGGCACGCTCACGCCGGCCTGGCCGAACAGGGCGGCCACCTGGATGAAGGGCACCACGTTTTCATGCGCCGGCGGCGCGTCCATCGCGATCAGGGTCGCGCCGTGGGCGGGCGCGGCGCCGGCCAGGGTGTCGATCCGGAAGTAGCGGCGGAAGCTGGCGTCGGCCGAGGCCGGGCGGGCCGAGCCGGCCTCGACCAGATTCAGGCCGCTCAGCCAGGCTTGCAATTGGACGAGGCGGGCGTCAAAGCCGGCGGGGGCGCTTGGCGCGGGGGAAGACAATAAAGACATTAAGCGACCTGTGGAATTCGGTTTGAGGATGAGTTCCCATATAATAAGGGATTCAAATCAAAAAATCGCCTGTCATGGTGTTTCACTTGTCTTCTTTTCATGAGCCGGTTTAGAGCCCCCCCACCGTCGCGGCGTTGGGCCTGCGCCCTGACGGCGCTGCTGGCCGCCGGCGCGGTTCCGGCGCAGACGCTGCAAAAGCGCGTCGTCAAGGTCGAGGACAAGCGCGCCCCGACCACCGTGCAGGCCGAGCAGATCAGCGGCCGGCCCGAGCGCGAGATCCAGCTCGAGCGCAACGTCGAAGTGGTGCGCGACCAGACCAAGTTGACCGCCGACACGGCCTGCTACCGCCAGGTCGAGGACGAGGTCGAGGCCAGCGGCCATGTGCGCATGTGGCGCTTCGGCGACCAGTACGCCGGCGACGCGCTCAAGCTCAAGCTCGATTCCGGCCAGGGCTACATCCTCAATCCGAGCTACCGCATGCAGTTCAACAACGCGCAGGGCAAGGCGCAGCGCATCGACTTCCTCAGCCAGGACGAGGCGGTGGTGCTGAACGGCACCTACAGCACCTGCGAGGGGCCGGACCCGGACTGGTATCTGAAGGCCAGCACGCTCAACCTCGACACCGGGCGCGACCTCGGCGTGGGCGGCAAGACCATCGTCTATTTCAAGGACGTGCCGATCCTGGGCACGCCGGCCATATCGTTCTCGCTGTCGGGCGCGCGCCGCTCCGGCTGGCTGCCGCCGATGCCCGGCTTCGGCTCCAAGGGCGCGGCCGAGCTGACGGTGCCGTACTACTTCAACATCGCGCCCAACCGCGACCTGACGCTGTATCCGAAGATGATGGCGCGGCGCGGCCTGCAGATCGGCGCCGACGGGCGCTACATCGGCGAGACGGCGGCCGGCAACTACGGCGGCCAGACCTACCTCGAATTCCTGCTCGACGACCGCAAGACCCACACCAACCGCTGGGCGCTGACCTCGACCCACAGCCAGGCGCTGGCGCGCGACCTGAGCTTCGGCTGGAATCTGCGCGGCGCCTCCGACAACGACTATCCGAGCGACTTCTCGAAGACGGTGGCCAACAGCGCCGAGCGCCAGCTGCTGCGCGAGCTGCGCAGCGACTACCGCGGCGAATTCTGGACCCTGACCGCGCGCACCCAGAACTACCAGGTGCTGCAGGACCCGGCCGCCGCGCTCGACCCGAGCCTGCACGTGGCGCGTCCCTACGACCGCCTGCCGCAGGTCTATCTGCACGCCGCGCGCTACGACGCCGGCGGCTTCGACTGGGCCGCCGACGCCGAGCTGACCCGCTTCTGGCATCCCGACCTGATCCGCGGCACGCGCCTGGTGGCGGCGCCGCAGATCAGCTATCCGGTGGTGCGCTCGGGCTACTTCTTCACGCCCAAGCTGATGCTCAACGCCAGCGCCTACCAGCTCGACGGCGACGCCCTGGTCGGCGGCGCCCCGGCGGCCACCTCGCTCACGCGCGCGGTGCCGACCTTCTCGGCCGACAGCGGGCTGGTGTTCGAGCGCGCCAGCTCCCTGTTCGGCGCCGGCTCGACCCAGACCCTGGAGCCGCGCCTGTTCTACGTCTACACGCCGTACCGCGACCAGCGCGCCTTCCCCAATTTCGACACCGCCGAGGCGACCTTCAACTTTTCCCAGCTGTTCTCGGAAAACCGCTTCGTCGGCGCCGACCGTATCGGCGACACCAACCAGGCCACCACGGCGCTGGTGTCGCGCCTGCTCGAGCCGAACGGCGCCGAGCGGCTGCGGCTGGCCTTCGGCCAGCGCTTCTATTTCCGCGAGCAGCGCGTCCAGCTCGACGCCTCGACGCCGCGCAACGACGCCCATTCGGACATCCTGCTGGCCGCCGCCGGGCGCGTCTCGGCCCAGTGGGGCTTCGACAGCGCGCTGCAGTACAACCCGAGCAGCAGCCACGTGATGAGCTCGAACTACGGCGTGCAATGGCAACCCGGTCCGAAAAAGGTGCTCAACCTGTCGCAGCGCTATCTGCGCGACAGCTTCAAGAACGTCGAGGCCTCCGGCCAGTGGCCGCTGTCGCGGGGCTGGTACGGCGTCGGCCGGGTCAGCTATTCGGTGCGCGACAAGCGCATCCTGGAAAGCCTGGCCGGCTTCGAATACAACGGCGGCTGCTGGGTGTTCCGGATGGGCGCGCAGCGCTTCGTGACCACCGCCAACAACGTCTCGACGCCGATCTTCTTCCAGCTCGAGTTGAACGGCCTGTCCAAGCTGGGCGTGGGCAATCCGCTCGAAACCATGAGCCGCAGCGTGGCCGGTTACGAGCGCCTCAATCCGGCCCGCGCCCGTTGACGGATGGAAGCGGCACCGACGCATGAACTTTTCTATCCGGGGCGCGCCCTCAGCTTGTTGCGCCGCCCGCGGCTTTTCCCCTTCACCCGAACCATGAGCGCTAGAATCCATGATGCGTAACGCCAAACTGCACCAATTCAAGCTTGCCGCCGTCTTGCTGTGCGCCCTCGCCGGCGGCAGTGCCCAGGCCGCGCCGGCGCCGATCGATTCGATCGTCGTCGTCGTCAACGACGAGGTCATCACGCGCAACGAGCTCAGCGAGCGCGTCAAAAACATCGAACGGCGCATGAAGGCGCAAAACGTGGCCCTGCCCGAGCCGGCCGACATGCGCCGCCAGATCCTCGAACGGATGATCCTCGAACGGGCCCAGATGCAGCTGGCCAAGGAGCTCGGCGTGCGGGTCGACGACGCCACGCTCGACCGCGCCATCGGCCGCATCGCCGAACAGCAGAAGATGACGCTGCAGCAGCTGCGCGACCAGACCGAGAGGGAGGGCACGCCCTACGCCGCCTTCCGCGAGGAGATCCGCGAGGAGATCGTCATGCAGCGCCTGCGCGAGCACGAGGTCGACGCCAAGATCCAGATCTCGGACGCCGAGATCGACAGCTTCCTGGCCGCCGAGCAGGCCGCCGCCGCCAATCAGAGCGAGGTCAACCTGGCGCAGATCCTGATCCGCATCCCCGAGAACGCCTCGCCCGAGCAGATCGCCGCGCGCCGCGCGCGCGCCGAGGAGGTGATGCGCCAGCTGCGCACCGGGGCCGACTTCGCCAAGATGGCGGCCACCTATTCGGACGCGGCCGACGCCCTCAAGGGCGGCGAGATCGGCTGGCGCGGCACCGAGCGCCTGCCGCCGCAGTTCGCCGACACGCTCGCCAAGCTCAAGCCGGGCCAGGTCACGCCGATCGTCAAGAGCGCCGGCGGCTTCCACATCCTGAAGGTGCTCGACAAGCGCTCGGTGGCCGAGGGCCAGGTCGCCGCCGTGGTGCAGCAGACCCGCGCGCGCCACATCCTGATCAAGGTCACGCCGGCGGTCTCGGCCTACGACGCGCGCCGCAAGCTGGTCGAGCTGCGCGAGCGGCTCGAGCACAAGGCCGCCAAGTTCGAGGAGCTGGCGCGCCTGTTCTCGAACGACGGCTCGGCCGCCAAGGGCGGCGAGCTGGGCTGGCTGTTCCCGGGCGACACCGTGCCCGAGTTCGAGTCGGCCATGAACGCGCTCAAGCCGGGCGAGGTCAGCTCGCCGGTCGAGACCAGCTTCGGCTTCCACCTGATCGAGGTGCTCGAGCGCAAGAGCGAGGACGTCTCGAAGGAGAAGGTGCGCACCGCGGCGCGCCAGGCGATCCGCGAGCGCAAGCTCGAGGAGGCGACCGAGGACTGGGCGCGCCAGGTGCGCGACCGCGCCTACGTCGAGTTCCGCGACGAGAAGTAAGATGCCAGCAATGCCGATCCCGGCCGGTTCGCCGATGGTGACGGCGATCGTGGGCCGGGCCGGGGTGGCCGGCATCGTCGATGTCAGCATTGCTGGCATCTACATCTCGTCGCGGAACTCGACGTAGGCGCGGTCGCGCACGGTGCGCTG
>JACMLV010000445.1 GCA_014379395.1 Burkholderiaceae bacterium | reverse complement strand
GTGATCTTGCCCTCGGCGACGGCGGCCAGCACCGCGCATTGCGGCTCGATCAGGTGGCGGCAGTTGTAGTACTTGCAGCCGCCCAGGTGCGGGCCGAATTCGCGGAAGGCGCGCTCCAGCATGCCTTCGCTCAAATGGTACAGGCCGAATTCCTGGAAACCGGGCGAGTCGATGATCGAGGCGTCTTCGCCCAGCTGGTAGAGGCGGGTGAAGGTGGTGGTGTGCTTGCCGGTGTCGAGTGCGGCCGAGATTTCGCGCACGGCGATGTCGGCGTCCGGCACCAACAGGTTGATCAACGAGGACTTGCCCATGCCGGACTGGCCGATCAGGATCGAGGACTGGCCGGCCAGCAGCGGGCTCAAGGTCGCGACCGCCTCTTCCGGATGGGCGCGCGCCGACACTTCGATGATCGGGTAGCCCAGCGCGGCGTACGGCTGCAGGCGCTCGCGGGTTTTCGCCAGCGAGGCGGTGACGTCGGTTTTGTTCAAGATGATGCGCGCCTCGATGCCGGCCGCGTCGGCCGCCACCAGCGAGCGCGAGATCAGGTCGTCGGCGAAGCCCGGCTCGGTGGCGACGACGATGAACAGCTGCGTCAGGTTGGCCGCCAGCAGCTTCGACTTGTACTGGTCGGAGCGGTAGAGCAGCGTCTTGCGCTCGGTGATGGCGTCGATCACGCCCTGGTTGGCCGAGGTCATCGTCAGCTTGACGAGGTCGCCCACGGCGACGTTGGTCTTCTTGCCGCGCGTGACGCATTGCAGCTTGACGCCGCCGGCGTCGGCCACGTAGTGGCGGCCGTGGGCGGCGATGATGGTGCCGGTCAGCGCGCTCATGCGCGGCCCGCCGCGCCCGCGTACAGGGCGTCGGCCTTGGCCGCGCAAATGAAATCGTTTTCCGACAGGCCGCCCACCGAGTGGGTCTGGTAGCGCACCGCGCAGGTATTGTAGGTAATGGTCAGCTCCGGGTGGTGGTCTTGCGCGTGGGTCACAAAGGCCAGCGCGTTGACGAAGGCGATCGTCTGGTAATAGTCGTGGAAGGCGAAGTGGCGGCCCAGCATGCCGTCTTCAATCGTCCAGCCGGGCACCTGGGCCAGCAGGATGACGGTGCTGGCGTCGTCGAGCGCCGTCTGGCGCGGCGCGCATTGCAGTTCGCTGAGTGGCTTGGTCATTGTGTGGCGGCCAAATTGAGGTGACGAATGCGCACGCTGGCCGGCGGGTGCGAATCGTAGAAGGCCGAATGGAGCGGATCGGGCGTCAGGGTCGAGGCGTTGTCCTCGTACATTTTGACCAGCGCCGAGACCAGGTCGCCGGCGTCGCTGTGCTTGGCGGCGAAGGCGTCGGCCTCGAATTCGTGCTTGCGCGAGCTGAGCGAGCTAAGCGGCCCGAGCAGGAAGGCGAACACCGGCAGCACCAGCATGAACAGGATCAGCGCCATGGCGTCGTTGGGCTGGCCGGGCGGCAGCAAAGGATCGACGCCGAGGCCGGTGAAGAACCAGAGCTGGTTTTTCAGCCAGCCGAGCAGGGCCAGGAAGGCCAGCGACAGCGCGAACATCAGGGCGATGCGCTTGACGATGTGCTTGAGTTTGAAGTGCCCCAGTTCGTGCGCCAGCACCGCCTCGATTTCCCGCGGCGCCAGGCGCTCGAGCAGGGTGTCGAAAAAGACGATGCGCTTGTTGGCGCCGAAGCCGGAGAAATAGGCGTTGCCGTGCGCGCTGCGCTTGGAGCCGTCCATCACGAACAGGCCCTTCGAGGCGAAGCCGACGCGCGCCATCAATCCCTCGATGCGGGCCTTGAGCGATTCGTCGGCCAGCGGCGTGAATTTGTTGAACAGCGGCGCGATGACGGTCGGGTAGAGCACCATCAGCAACAGTTGGAAGCCGCTCCACACGGCCCACGCGTACAGCCACCACAGATCGCCGGTCTTGGCCATCAGGGTCAGCACCACCCAGATCAGCGGCAGGCCGATGGCCGCGCCGAGCAGCACGCCCTTGACCAGGTCGGCGAAAAAGAGCGCCGGGGTCATCTTGTTGAAGCCGAAGCGCTTTTCCAGCACGAACTGGCGGTAGTAGTCGAACGGCAGGTCGATCAGGCCGGACACGGCGGCGAAGGCGACCAGCAGCGCGATCTGGTAGCGCATGCCGTCGCCGCTCAGCGGGAACACCGTCAGCGCCAGCCATTGCAGGCCGCCGAGCAGGGTGAAGCCGATCAGCGTGCAATAGCTGACGCCCATCGTGACTAGGCCGAACTTGGTTTTGGCGATCGTGTAGTCGGCCGCCTTCTGGTGCGCCCCGAGCGGGATCTTGTCGGCGAATTCGGCCGGAACCGCGCCGCGGTGGGTCAGCACGTGGCGGATCTGGCGCGAGGCGAGCCAGAAGCGCAGCGTCAGCGTCAGGACGAGGAAAGATACGAACAAAACCGAAAATGCGAGTGAATACATGCTATGCCTGTGAGAAAATGCTGGATTGTTTAGGCTAAGAGAGAATTATGTCACAAGCGACCGATATCACCGCACCGGCAGCGCCGCAGCGTCCCAACGAGATGAACCTGATCTGGGTCGACATGGAAATGACCGGCCTGGAACCCGACACCGACCGCATCATCGAAGTGGCGGTGGTGGTCACCGACATGCATTTGAACATCCTGGCCGAGGGCCCCGTGTTCGCCATCCACCAGTCCGACGAAACGCTGGGCAAGATGGACGCCTGGAACCGCGGCACGCACGGACGCTCCGGGCTGACCGAGCGCGTCAAGGCCTCGACCGTGACCGAGGCGCAGGCGGAGGCCGAGCTGATCGCGTTCCTGAAAAAATATGTGCCGGCCGGTAAATCGCCGATGTGCGGCAACACCATCGGCCAGGACCGTCGCTTCATGGTGCGCGGCATGCCGAAGCTGGAGGCGTTCTTCCACTACCGCAACATCGACGTGTCGACGCTGAAGGAATTGTGCAAGCGCTGGAAGCCGGAACTGATCGCCGGTTTTAAAAAGCACCAGATGCACACGGCGATGGCCGACATCCGGGAGTCGATCGAAGAGCTCAAGTACTACCGCGAGCACTTCATCAAGCTCTAACGAAGGCCAGCGGCCTCGACCCGCTCAGGCCATCGCGAATGCCGGCGTGCCGTCCGGGTAGCTGGCGTCGTAGCAGCGCGTGCAGCGCTGGCAAAACAGATGCGCGCGCTTGACGTTGTCCTGCCGCAGCACCATTTGCAGGTGCTCCGTCGGGCAGGCCGGGCAGGTTTCGCGCATCTCGCCCTGGATCATGAAATCATCGGCCAAGTAGCCGTCGTCCTCGAGCGGCACGCCGTCGACCACCTCGGTCGGGTCGAGCTGCACCAGCACCAGCGCGGGCGCGTCGATGATCCGGTTGCGGGGGCGGCGGGTCAGGTCGATCGGTTCGTTCATGGTGGCGCTCTCTCAATGTGCGGTGCGGTGGCGGCGAAGGCGTGCTGTCGATTGTCCCGTGGGACCAGTGTCCAGTCAGCGTAGTTCGTTTCTGCGATAAATCAATGAGATTTCCTGAAGATTAATAAGATTTGCTAAAGATCAATCATGTTTTCTAAAGTCTCATCTTTGCGGTTCGGTAACGCCGAATTTTTCTGACAGGCGACAAGTGAGTTATCCACTCTCGGAATTGATCGACATGCCCGCGCTGCAGGCGCTGATGGAGGCGCTGCACCGCGCCACCGGCATCAATCACGCTTTGATCGATAACGACAGCCGGGTCTTGACCGCCGCCGGCTGGTCGCGGGCCTGCACCGACTTCCACCGGGTCCACCCCGACACCTGCCGCCAGTGCGTGCAAAGCGACCAGTACATCCTCGGCCATCTGCACGACGCGCCCTACGTCGGCTACGACTGCCCGAACGGGCTGGTCGACTACGCCACCCCGGTGTACATCGAGGGCGAACACGTGGCCAACGTGTTCACCGGCCAGATGCTGCACCGGGCGCCGGACATGGCTTTTTTCGCGCGCCAGGCCGAGCGCTACGGGTTCGACGCGCCGGGCTACCTCGACGCGGTGCGCGCAGTGCCGGTGGTGCCGCGCGAGCGCATGCCGGCCATCATGGCCTTCCTGGTCGGGCTGGCCGAGATGCTGGGCCAGCAGGGCTTGATGCGCCGGCGCCAGATGGAGGCGCAAACGCAATTGCGCCAGCTGAATGAGGATTTGGTGCACCGGGTCGGCGAGCGCACCGCCGAGTTGTCGGCGACGAACCAGCAATTGCAGCGCGCCATCCTGGTGCACGAGCAGGCGACCCAGGCGCTGGCGCAGGAGAGGCAGTTTTCCGACGACACCATCAATTGTTTGCCGGGCATCTTTTATCTGATCGACCGGCACGGCGTGCTGATTCGCTGCAACCAGCGCTTTTGCGAGGTCACCGGCCGCGGCCGCGCCGAGGTCGAGGGCATGCACGCGCGCGCCTTCTTCGACCACGACGACGGCGCGCGCATCGAGGCGCGCATCGGCGAAGTGTTTGCCAGCGGCGAGGCGTCGATCGAGGCGGCGCTGCTGACCAGGGACGGGCGCCGGCTGCCGTATTATTTCTCGGGGCGGCGCACCGCCGGCGACGGCGATCCGTACGTGGTCGGGCTGGGCATCGACATCGCCGCCCGCAAGCAGGCCGAGGAGAAAATCCAGTACCTGGCGCATTTCGACGCGCTGACCGGGCTGCCCAACCGCGTCCTGTTGGGCGAGCGCGTCAAATACGCGCTGACGCTGGCGCAGCGCAGCGGCGAGCCGGCCGCCGTGATGTTCCTCGACATCGACCATTTCAAGGACATCAACGACACGCTCGGCCACAGCGCCGGCGACGCCCTGCTGGTGCAGTTGTCGCAGCGCCTGTGCCAATTGCTGCGCGGCGCCGACACGGTGGGGCGCCTGGGCGGCGACGAGTTCATCTTCCTGCTGCCCGGCGTGGACGCGGCCGGCGCGGCCGAGGTGGCGCAAAAGCTGCTGGCGGCCATCGCCGCGCCGTACCGGATCGAGCACCACGACCTGAACGTGACCGGTTCGATCGGCATCGCCCTCTACCCGGACGACGGCGCCGATTTCGAAACGCTGGGCAAGCGCGCCGACGTGGCGATGTACCGCGCCAAGCAGGAGGGCCGGCACGGCTACCGCTTCTTCACCGGCGAGATGCAGGCGCGCTCGGCGCGCCACCTGGAGCTGGTCAACGCGCTGCGCCAGGCGCTCGCGCGCGGACAGATGCGGGTGTGCTACCAGCCGCAGGTGGCCATGCGCGGCGAACGCGTGATCGGCGCCGAGGCCCTGCTGCGCTGGACCCACCCGGAGCTGGGGCCGGTCTCGCCGGTCGAGTTCATCCCGGCCGCCGAGGAAAGCGGGCTGATCCTGCCGATCGGCGAATGGGTGCTCAGGCAGGCGGTGCGCCAGGCCGTGCAGTGGCGGCGCGACGGCATCGCGCCGCTGGTGATGGCGGTCAATCTGTCGGCGGTGCAGTTTCGCCATCCGGACCTGCCGGCGCTGGTTTCGCGCATCCTCGACGAGGAGGGCCTGGCGCCGGCCTGCCTCGAACTCGAACTCACCGAGGGCGTCTCGATGGCCGATCCGCAGCGCGCCATCGCGACCATGAACAATCTGCACGCGCGCGGGGTGCGCATGTCGATCGACGATTTCGGCACCGGCTATTCGTCGCTCAGCCACTTGAAGAAATTCAAGGTCTACAAGCTCAAGATCGACCAGTCCTTCGTGCGCGACATCGGCACCGATCCGGAGGACCGGGCCATCGTCGGCGCCATCATCCAGATGGCCAAGAGTCTGGGCCTGCGAACCATCGCCGAAGGGGTCGAGACGGACGGCCAGCGCGCCTTCCTGCGCGAGCACGATTGCGACGAGATGCAGGGCTACTTCTACAGCCGGCCGTTGAGCGCCGAGCAGTTCGCGGCCTACGCCCGGGACCGGGTCTAGACCCGGTCCCGGGCGTAGGCCGCGAACTGCTCGGCGCTCAACGGCCGGCTGTAGAAGTAGCCCTGCATC
>JACMLV010000444.1 GCA_014379395.1 Burkholderiaceae bacterium | reverse complement strand
CTGGCGCTGGCGGCGCAGACGGCGGTCGGCGCCGCGCTGGGCGCGCATCAGGCGGCTGGCGCGGCCGAAGCTTAGCCAGCGTCCGCTTTTGCTATCAATACCCCCACTCTTGATGCGCCAGCGGCAGGCTGTTTAACATCTCGCGATACTGGCGCCACTGTGGCATGTGTGCGTCCATCAGCGTGATGAAGCGGTCGTTGTGCTGGCGCTCCAACAAATGGGTCAGCTCGTGCGCGACGATGTATTCCAGGCACTGGAAAGGCTTCTTGGCCAAGTCCGTGTTGAGCCGGATATTTCTGGGACCGGGACTGCAACTGCCCCATTTCGTTTTCATCTTCTGGACGAAGAACTTCCCGACCTTCACGCCCATGATGTGCTCCCACTTGGCGATCAGCGGCGGGACGACTTGTTTCAGCTGCTCGCGATACCACGCATCCAGCGCCGCCTGCTTTTTCGGCTGGCTGTCCACGGATCGAAGCTGCAGGATCATCTTGTTGTGCTTGAGTTCGACGCACGGCGGCGCGTCCTTCTCAACCAGCATGAGCAGGTAGCGCTTGCCCCAAACATAGTGGCTCTCCCGGTCCAGGTATTCGCGCGGGGTTTCGCGCGCCTGCTCGCGCAGCTTCTTTTGCTGGCTTTTGATCCAGGCGAGCTTGGTGATGGCGAACACCCGGATCGTGTCGAGGTCCATGCGCAGGGGGGCGGCGACGCGCACCTTGCCGAGCGGGGGATGGACGCTCAAGTGCAGGTTCTTGATGTCCTTCTGCACGACGTCGACGGCGATGTCGCCGAGCATAAATTGCATCAGTATTCCCTCTGCTGGCGAATGACGAGGAAGACGCGCTCGACCTCGGCCACATCCTTCAAAATGACGTACAAGGCGGTCTTGATGACGTTCTCCTTGGCTTGGACGCCGCGCCAGCCATCTGGCCGCGCATGTTTGACCGCCTCATCGATCCGGAGTGCCAGCGCCAGCACATCGTCGGTTCCCGCACCGTCGTAGCGCGCCACAGGCTGGGCCGCTTGAGGGGCGTCAACGCCGCCGGCGCCTTCCCGCAGCAAGTTGTACAGCGCGCGCCGGCCCGGCGTCGTCAGCGGCGCCGGGGTGTCGTCGGCCTGGCCCGCCTCGACCCGCCGGGCCAAGTCGGCGACCCGCTTCAGGTATTGCTCGTACTCGATCGCCTTGGCCTTGCGCGCCGCGATGATCTCGTCGAGCAGCGCCGACATCTTGGCGTAATAGGCCGGATCGTTCAGGTGTTCCTTGAGGATCTTGCTGCGGACATTGTTCTCGATGGTCTCGGCGACCGCGTCCTTGTTGCCCTTGATTCCGTCCGGCAGGCTGGCGATGGCGTCCGCGATGCCGGTCTTGACGATCAATTCGAGCAGCGGCATGTCGCCGAAGGGCGAAATCGTCCTCGGCTCGCTCGCTTCGATATAAGTGTCGATCAGGTGGCGCATGTCGGCCTCGAAGGTCTTCATGTCGAGCTTTTCGTTGGCGGCGTTGCGGATGATCTCGCGCAGCTTCAGGTGGCGGTCGATGGTCTGCTTGATGCGGGCGATGTCGGCCTCGCCGTAACCGGCCTCGCCGAGGTCGTCCGCGATATTGGCGTAGGCGCGCACCAGCGCCACCATTGCCTTGTAGAACGCGACGCGCTGCGTCTCGTGCGCCTTCAGGTCCGAAGCGATTTCGGTATTGCCGCAGAAGTAGTGCATGTGCTCGAGCTCGCCGCGCGGCGGCGCCACCGGCTCGCAGAGCAGCGCGACGGCTTCCAGCGCATTGTCGAGCCGCTCGCGGCCCTTGCTCAGGCGGCTTTGCATCATCACGCTGGGATCGACGCCGCCGGAACTCTTGTCCAGTTCGGACGTGTACACGGCGATGGCGTTCTCGACCTTCTTGAACAAATCCTTGTAGTCGACGACGTAGCCGAATTCCTTGTCGTCGCCGTCGAGACGGTTGGTGCGGCAGATCGCCTGGAACAAGCCGTGGTCCTGCATGGTCTTGTCGATGTAGAGGTAGGTGCAGCTTGGCGCGTCGAAGCCGGTCAGCAGTTTATCGACCACCACCAGTAACTGCATGTTGGCGGGCTGCTCCTTGAGCAACTGCTTGGAGCGGTCCTCATAGGTTTCGGTTTTCGACTTGCCGGGCAGCGCATCCAGGTTTTCCAACAAGGCCGTGTAAGTGTTGTAGATGAACTGCTTGTCGGTCTCGGTGTTGGCACCGGTCTCTTCCAGCGTGACGTCCTTCGCCTGCGGGTTGTAGGAAGTGACGACCGCGCACTTGCCCTTGAAGACCGTTTTCTGGAACAGCTCGAAATACTTGCACGCCTCGTAAATGCTGGAGGCGACGAGGATGGCGTTGCCGCGCTGGTTCGACAGGCGCGGTTTGACGCAGAAGTCGAAAACGATGTCGGCCACAACCCGATCCATGCGCGCCTTCGAGCTGAGCACATTCTGCATCGTGCCCCAGTGTTCGCGCAGGGCGGCCTTTTGCCAATCGTTCAAGCCTTTGGTCTTGGCGTCGAACCAGGCATCGACCCTGTCTTTCGAGTCGAGCCACTGGTCGATGTCGCGCGCCTCATAGATAAGGTCGAGCACCACCTCGTCCTCGACCGCCTCGCTGAACTTGTAGGTGTGGATGTAGCCGCCGAACACTTCCAGACTGGTCTGCTTGTCCTGCTTGAGCAGCGGCGTGCCGGTGAAGCCGATGAACACCGCGTTGGGCATCAGCGCCTTCATCGTGCGGTGCAACTTGCCGCTCTGGGTGCGGTGGCATTCATCGACGAACACGAAAATCTCGCCGACCGTCGAGCAGGGCTGCGCTTCCAGATCCTTGATGAACAGCTCAAAATCGTCGACGCCCTTCTTGCCGAACTTGTGCACCAGCGAGCACAGCAAACGCGGCGTCGCCTGGCCGAGCCGGGCCATCAGGTCGCGCCCGCTGCCGGCGCGGGTCATCGGATAGCCGGCGGCGATGAAAACGCCTTCGATCTGCTTGTCCAGTTCGTCGCGGTCGGTGACGATCACGACGCGGGCGCCGGGCTTGTTCTCCAAAATCCACTTGGCGAGCAGCACCATGACGATGCTCTTGCCGCTGCCCTGCGTGTGCCAGATGATGCCGCCCTCGCGGCGATGGACATGCGCCTGCGCCGCCTTGATGCCGAAATACTGGTGCACCCGCGGCAGCTTCTTGACGCCGCCGTCGAAGAGCACGAAGTCGCGCATCAACTCGATCAGGCGCGTCTTGTCGCACATCTTCAGCAGGTACTTGTCGAGCTTGAAGCGGCTGTCGTCGGCCTCGTCCTCCTTCCAGCTCAGGAAAAACTTCTCTTCGGTCTTGATCGTTCCGTATTTCAGCCCCTGGGAATCATTGCCGGCGAAAACGAACTGCACCGTGCTGAAGAACCATTCGTTGAATTCCGGTAGCTGGTTGGACAGGTTTTGCCGGATGCCATCGCCGATATCGGCGCGGCTGTTCTTGAGTTCCAGCACGCCGACGGCGATCCCGTTGACGTAGAGGACGATATCGGGCCGCCGCTCGTGCTTGCCGCGCAGCGTCACCTCCTCGGCGAAGGCAAAATCGTTCTGCTGCGGATCGTTCCAGTCGACCAGCCAGACCGTCTCGGTGTTCTCGCCCGCCGCCGCCTGCACCTGCGCGCCGTAGTGGAGCAGGCTGTACACCGCCTTGTTGTTGTCGTAGAGGCTGCGATTGGGGTTGCCTGCCTCGGCGGACAAGCGGTCGAGCGCGCGGCCGATCTGCGCCGGGCTGTAGCCGCGCTTGGTCAGCCATGCCGTGAGCAATCCGACCTCGACGTTGCTGTTGTCGGGGCGGTCGGTCCAGTCGCCGAGCGCGCGATAGCCCAGTTCGTCGCGGAAGAGGGCGGCGACGCGGTTTTGCGTGGCGCGTTCAGACTGGCCGATGATGCTCATGCAGGGCTTCCTTTTTGCAAATTTTCCAATAGTAGCCGGGCTTTATCCGTCAGCCGGTATTTTTGCAGGCGGCTATTGGGTTTGTCGGGGATGGTGCGCTCCAGCCAGCCGTCGCTTAACAAGCGATCCAGATAGTTGCGCTGAAACGTCTCGCGATGACGAATGCCCGCCACCGCTTGAATTTCCGCGCTCATCAGATCGGTCGCCGAGCCGGCTTCTATGACGCGCGCCACCCACGCTTCGACTTGTCCGGTGACTTGTCCGGTGACTTGCTCGGTGACTTGTCCGGTGGCTGGGCTCTTTTTCAATAGCCGGGCTTGATCCGTTAGCCGGTATTTTTGCAGGCGGCTATTGGGCTTGTCGGGGATGGTGCGCTCCAGCCAGCCCTCGCTTAACAAACGATCCAGATACTTACGTTGGAACGTCTCCCTATGGCGAATGCCCACCAACGCTTGAATTTCAGCACTCATCAAGTCGGTTGTCGAGCCGGCTTCGATGACGCGCGCCGCCCACGCTTCGACTTGTCCGATGACTTGTCCGGTGACTTGTCCGGTGACTTGCTCGGTGACTTGTCCGGTGACTTCACCCTTTTTCAATAGCAGCCGGGCTTGATCCGTTAGCCGGTATTTTTGCAGGCGGCTGTTTGGCTTATCGCGGATGGTGCGCTCCAGCCAGCCCTCGCTTAACAAACGATCCAGATACTTACGTTGGAACGTCTCCCTATGGCGAATGCCCACCAACGCTTGAATTTCAGCACTCATCAAGTCGGTTGTCGGGCAGGCTTCGATGACGCGCGCCACCCATGTCTCGACTTGTCCGGTGACTTGTCCGTTGACTTGTCCGGTGACTTGTCCGGTGACTTGTCCGGTAACCGTCAGCGTTGGGGTATTTTGGGGGAATGTGAATTCGACCCGGAAACCGCTGCTATCGCAACTGAAACGCGGTGCCGGATACTTCTCCTTAAGACATTCCTGGCGAATCAGATCG
Organism: Burkholderiaceae bacterium; assembly: GCA_014379395.1. GTDB lineage: Bacteria > Pseudomonadota > Gammaproteobacteria > Burkholderiales > Burkholderiaceae_D > Janthinobacterium. The sequence continues at coordinate 12,086 of JACMLV010000444.1, read as the reverse complement.
ATGCCACGGCCCCAGGACTCAATCTTGCCGGCACGGAAGAATGTGTTGGCGATATCGGGATTGGCCGGCTGCGATGCGTGTTTGGCGAACAGCTGTTCCAATGACCAGTCGACGGGCAGCTGGCCGGGATTCCACATCATCAGCTTGTCGTCGTACACGCTGATCTGGATCGGAATGCCGGCCGCGTAGTCCTTGTGCGCGATGGCGTTGATCAGCGCTTCGCGCAGCGCGGCTTCGGGGATCGGGAAGCGTTCGAAACGTTGCGTGCCGCGATAGGAAATGCCGGCGCGAAGGTATTTCGTCAGCAAGGTGTCGAGCGCCTTGTCCGCTTGGATGAAAAGATTTCCCTGGATGAAATCGTGATACAGCAGATCGGAGTCGGTGCGGAAAAAGCCGATCTTGACATACGCCCCGGTGGTGAATTTTTCGGGGTCGGGGTGGAAAAGCAGCGTCGCCGCCCGCTTCAGATAAGCGTTTTCGGTGAGGTGCAGTTTTTCGATGAGTTGGGCGTCATCCTCGGCCAGCAATTGGGCGCTGAGGCGGCCGCTCTGCTTCGCCAATTTGCGGAACAGCTTGATCGCCAGCGGATCAAGATCGTTCAGGCCGACATAAGGGACCGGCACGCCATCCCAGTGTTTGCCCAGCTTACGCAGCAAGAATTTATCCAGCGCCGCGCCCTTCAACTCCTGCTTGGTGCTGCCGCTGCGATAGTGATATTCGCCCTTGTAGCTGATCGGGCTGGGGCAGGGCTCGACGATAATTTCCAGCCAGTCCTTGCCGTCCGCGTGGTGCAGGTTCACCGGCACCACCATGCCCAGAATATCGCGCACCTTGTTGGGTATGTCCTCCAGCAACTTCGCCGCGTTGGCGAGGCCGGCGACCTCGCCCCGGTCATTCTTGCCGATCACCAAAATGCCGCCCTGGGCGTTGGCAAACCCGCAAATCCATTTCAGATATTCGTCGCGCCAGGATTGCTTCCATTCGACGTTCTGATGTTCTTTCATCGCAAGCGAATCTCCCCGGTGAGTAGCTTGTGCATCATGCCTTGCTTGATGCCTCGGGTCTTGGCGAGCTGCGATTCTAGATCGGCAATCTCGGCATCCATGTCGGAGAGAACGGTGGCGATGGCGGTTTGCTCGTCATAGGTCGGTGGCATTGCGATTTCAAAATTCTGGAAAGTGGGTAGCCTAAGAGAATCAACAGTTGCCTTCACGGAATTCTGCATCGCGTGCGAACCGAAATTCTTAGCCATATAGAAATAAACATACTTACCAGATGTTTCTTGAGAGAACTGTGTAATGGCATAAACCCGCTGATGTACGTCAAAGCGGCCATTGATGTAATGGAAAATATTGCCTATGTTGCCTTCTCCCGGAACAAGAATCGCCTCGCACTCGTGCGAATAGGTATTGATCCTTTCCACATTCTGGGATCGCACAAAAAACGGGTATACACCGTCGTCGATTTTGTCTTCGTTATTTCGACTTCCTGTTTTAATGTGCGCGATCTCCTCTAACCGCTTCACCTCCCAATCTCCATTGAACCCCGGCAGGCGCTTTTTGCAGGTGAGCAAATCCTGCATGGCGCCTTGTTTGAGGAAGCGTTTTTTGGTGATGAGTTGTTCCAGCGACTCGATGAGGGCATTCGCATCATTCAACGCTTCAGCTATGGCGCGTTGTTCAGGGAGTGGTGGCCGTGGGATTTTCAACGCCGCGAATCGCCCAGCGCCAAGATGGGCTATGGAAGTCGTTTGTAGCGCAATTGCAGCGAAGATGCCACGTCGGAGATAACTCTGGAAGACTGTTTGCGCGAATGATGTATCCGTCCCGGGAAATGCTCGAAACCTAACTAAGGTGTTCTGAAAGCAACAATTGTGAGGTTCGCCGCGATAAGTAGCGCTTCGTCCAACCAGTTCGAGGCTCTGCCCCTCATTCAGTAGAATATCGCCGGACTTGAGGGAAAACCTCTGTCTTTCAGGTTTGGTAAAGGGCATTTCGAGTACGTCATCAATGGCAATGAAACCATCAAAGACGTTCGCCACCCGTAGATATTTGGTGGGTTCGCCAATCGCATGAGGCGATCTCTGCCGGCCGCCTAACACTTCCCCGGCTTGCCCAATCGGAATGACATCCCAATCCTCTGGAATCACCCCGACCTCGGTTTGCTTGTAGCCCGGCTTCAGTTCCATGCCGGCGCTCCCCAAACGGGCTGTAAGTCGCCGAAAGTGACGCTGTCCCGATATTTTTGCATTTCTAAACCCATCGAATTCGATAGGTTTAGAACGGTGCTGCCTCCCGCGCCGATGGTGGGTTTCTTGTCCATGTTCATGACTGGAAGCCCATTCTTTTCAGATGGGCCGCGACCTTGGCGCTCAGGTCGGCGACCTTGTCTGTCAGCGTCGGCAGGGGACTTTCGTAGCGCTCAGCCAGCTCCTTGACGCGCTGGGTGAGGGTCTGGCTGATGCGGTCCATTTCGCCATGGATGGCGGCGTCGATGGCGGCGAGCCATTTGTCCTCGACCGCCAGCGTTTTGATGTCGGCCTCGCCGAGCGTCGGATACTTGGCGTAGGCCAGCGCGTCGAGTTCGGACTCGGCTTCTTTCAGGGCTTTTTTAAACTCTGCCTCCTGCGTGCATAGTTTCAGCCAGGCGTTAAGAACGGCGGCTTCGTCCTTGGCTTCCTTGTCGCCCTTGATCTCTTTCAGCCGGGCGCCGACGTTGGCCTTGTTCACCTTGTCGAGTTCGGAGAAGGCGCCGTCTTCGCCGCCATGCTCCTCTTCCATTTCCGTCATCTGCGCGGCGACGCTTTCCAGTTCCGCCTCCCGCACGCGGATGGCGGCCTGCTGCTTGGCGAAGTAGCGATCGACGACGAGTTGCTTGGGCACGAGGTCGCAGGCCCAGCCCTTGTCGACCGTTTTGCCTTTTTTGTTGCTTTCGACGATGCGGTAGGTGTCGGCCTTCCAGCCGTCGGCGGCGATCAGGTAGCAATCATCCTGCATCGTCGCGGCCCAGTAATCCATCAGGTGCTGATAGACCGCGTATTTGTCGATCAGCGGTTTTTCCGCGTAGTGGGCGAGCAGGTCTTCGGCGAGATCTTGGATGACGGTCTTCGGGTGGCAATCGGCTTGCAGGCCCTTGAGCGTTGCGGTGGCGCGCTGCTTCCAGTCAGCGAACAGGGCGTTCATGCTGTCGATGAAGGTGGCGAACTCCGGGTGCTCGTAGATGCCCGGCTTGATGGCCTGCTTGGCGACGGCCAGGTCGACATAGCCGGGGCGCTTGGCGCTGAACAGGGTTTGCCGCAGTTGCGGGCAGACCTTCCAGTACGCCTGCAGGGCATCGACGTCGGCAACGGGAATGCCGCCCTTGAGGTGGCCTTCGATGTCCTGAATATCCTCGGCCTGTTGGCTGTCGATGTAGCGCGGGATGTTGAGGTTGAAGTCGTTCTTTTCGATTTCCTCGATGCCGACCATGCGCGCGTATTTCGGGTCGCTGTCGTCGCGCCGGTTGAACACGTCGACGATTTGGTGGATGTCGCAGTCGCGCAGGCGGTTCTTCGGGCCGTCCTTCATGAAGCCGCCGCTGGCGTCGAGCATGAAGATGCCCTTGCGGGTGTGGGCGTTTTCCTTGTCGAGGACGATGATGCAGGCCGGAATGCCCGTGCCGTAGAACAGGTTGGCCGGCAGGCCGATGATGCCCTTGATGTAGCCCTGGCGGATCAGGTTGCGGCGGATGTCGGCCTCGGCGTTGCCGCGAAACAGGACGCCGTGCGGCAGGATGCAGGCGCCTTTGCCGGTGCTTTTCATCGAGCGGATGATGTGCAGGAGGTAGGCGTAATCGCCCTGCCTGGCGGGCGGCGTGCCGAAATGTTGGAAGCGCTCGTGCGGGTCGTTGAGCGGGTCGATGCCGGTGCTCCAGCGCTTGTCGCTGAAGGGCGGATTGGCGACGACGTAGTCGAAGGTCTTGAGCGGGCCGTCTTCGGCGGTGAACAGCGGGTTGGCGAGGGTGTTGCCCTGCCGGATTTCCGCCGTGGGGTTGTCGTGCAGGATCATGTTCATGCGCGCCAGGCCGGAGGTGGCGGCGTCTTTCTCCTGCCCGTACAGCGTGACCTTGGCGTGGGCCTCGTCGCCCACTTTCAGCAACAGTGAACCGGAGCCGCAGGTCGGGTCGTAGACGGTGGTGCCGTTGTTCGTTTGCGGGCCGCGGATGCCGATGATCTGCGCCATGATGCGGCTCACTTCCGCCGGCGTGTAGAACTGGCCCTTGCTCTTGCCGCTTTCGGCGGCGAAGTGGCGCATCAGGTATTCGTAGGCGTCGCCGAGGATGTCGTCGCCCTCGGCGCGATTGTTGCTGAAGTCGAGCGCCTTGTTTTCGAAGATGGAGATCAGGTTGGTGAGCCGGTCGACGATCTCCTGGCCGCTGCCCAGCTTGCTCGGATCGTTGAAGTCCGGCATGTCCGACAGCTTGTTGGCCTTCGCCAGCGGGCCGATGATTTTCTTGTTGATCTGGTCGCCGATGTCGGGCCGGCCCTTGAGGGCGACCATGTCGTTGAAGCTGGCGCCGTGCGGGATCGCGATCGGCGCGAAGGGGGCGTCGGCGTACTTGTCGGAGACGTATTTGACGAACAGAAGGACGAGAACGTAATCCTTGTATTGGCTGGCGTCCATGCCGCCGCGCAGTTCGTCGCAGGATTGCCAAAGGGAGGAATAGAGTTCGGATTTCTTGATTGCCATGTGCCGCTTTGTATGTGGTGGAGTGCCACGGACTGAAAAGTGGCTACTTTACCGCAGGAAAGGGGCATGGCAAAGGGAATGCGTGGGCGGGCGGGCCGTGCCCGCCGCCGCGCGTCAGCGCGCTTTTTTTCCGCCCGGCGTGCGGTAGCCGGGGCAATCGACTTGCAGCAGCGAGCGGTCTTCCAGGCACACCGCCGTCAGTTGCCCGCCCCAGACGCAGCCGGTGTCGAGGCCGACCAGGCGCGGCCGCATCAGCAGGCCCAGCGCCGACCAGTGGCCGAACACCACCGTGTCCTTCTCGGTCTTGCGGCCGGGCACTTCGAACCACGGCATCAGGCCGGTTTCCGGATCGACCCGGCCGCTTTCCTTGAGCTTGAAATCCATCGCGCCCTGGGCCGTGCAAAAGCGCATCCGCGTCAGCGCGTTGACCACGCAGCGCAGGCGCGCCGGGCCGCGCAGCGCGTCGTCCCAGACGTTCGGCGTGTTGCCGTACATTTCGCGCAAAAAATCCACCCAGTTCGGCCCGCGCAGCGCGGCCTCGACTTCGCCCGCCAAGTCCAGCGTCTGCCGCACGCTCCATTGCGGCAGCACGCCGGCGTGCACCAGCAGGTGGCCGTCGGACTCGATGGCGAGCGGGCGCCGGCGCAGCCAGTCGAGCAGGATGTCGCGGTCGGGCGCGGCCAGGATGGCGTCGAGGGTGTCGGACTTGCCGAGCGGACGGATGCCGTTGGCGACGGCCAGCAGGTGCAGGTCGTGGTTGCCGAGCACGGTGTCGGCGTTGCTGCCGACCGCCATCGCGTACACCTGGCGCAAGGTGGACAGCGAATTGGGGCCGCGGTTGACCAGATCCCCGGCGAACAAAATCCGCTGCGGCCCGGCGCTGGCGCGGGTGACGCGGGCGAGCAGGGCTTGCAGCTGATCGTGGCAACCCTGCAGGTCGCCGATGACATAAGTTTTCATTTGTTCCGCTGTGCTTTACATGCAATATCGATAATTGAGGCGCTCCGAACCGGCGCGATTTTTGTCCATCGGCGGCCCGCTTTCACATAGAATCATGCCTGTTACTAATTTGCGCTCCGGGCGGATACTAAATGATTTTTGTTACAGGCGGGGCCGGATTCATCGGCTCGAACTTCGTGCTCGACTGGTTGTCCCAATCCGACGAGCCTGTTATTAATTTCGACAAACTGACCTACGCCGGCAATCTGAACAATCTGGCCGCGCTGAAGCACGACGCCCGCCATGTGTTCGTGCGCGGCGACATCTGCGACAACGCCCAGGTGCTGGCCCTGCTGCAAGAGCACCGGCCGCGCGCGATCGTCCATTTCGCCGCCGAAAGCCACGTCGACCGCTCGATCCACGGTCCGGGCGCCTTCATTCAAACCAATATCAACGGCACCTTCAGCCTGCTCGAGGCGGCGCGCGCGTATTGGAGCGGACTCGATGCGGAAGACGCCGCCGCGTTCCGCTTCCTGCACGTGTCGACCGACGAGGTGTATGGCACGCTGGGACCGAGCGACGCGCCCTTTTCCGAGACCACCGCCTACGCGCCGAACAGCCCGTATTCGGCCTCGAAGGCGGCCTCCGACCACCTGGTGCGCTCCTACCACCACACCTACGGCTTGCCGGTCTTGACCACCAATTGCTCGAACAACTACGGCCCGTTCCACTTCCCGGAGAAGCTGATTCCGCTGATCATCGCCAACGCCCAGGCCGGCAAACCATTGCCGATCTACGGCGACGGCCTGCAGGTGCGCGACTGGCTCTACGTGAGCGACCATTGCGCGGCGATCCGGCGCGTGCTGGAGGCCGGCCGGCCGGGCCAGGTGTACAACGTCGGCGGCTGGAACGAGATGAGCAACCTGGAGGTGGTCCATACGCTGTGCGACATGCTCGACCGGCTGGCGCCGCGCGCCGACGGCGCCAGCTACCGCAGCCAGATCACCTATGTGAAGGATCGGCCCGGCCACGACCGCCGCTACGCGATCGACGCGCGCAAGCTCGAGCGCGAGCTGGGCTGGAAGCCGGCCGAGACCTTCGCCAGCGGCATCCTGAAAACCGTGCAATGGTATCTGGCCAACCAGGCCTGGGTCGCCGACGTCCAGTCGGGCGCCTACGCCCAATGGGTCGAACAGAATTATTTCAACCGCGAGGGCAACGCATGACACAGCCAACACCTAGCCGCAAGGGCATCATCCTGGCCGGCGGCTCCGGCACCCGCCTGTATCCGGTGACGATGAGCGTATCGAAGCAGTTGCTGCCGATTTACGACAAGCCGATGATCTACTATCCGTTGACCACGCTGATGCTGGCCGGCATGCGCGAGATCCTGATCATCTCGACCCCGCAGGACACGCCGCGCTTCAAGGAGTTGCTGGGCGACGGCAGCCAGTGGGGCATCAGCCTGAGCTACGCGGTGCAGCCGACTCCGGACGGCCTGGCGCAGGCTTTTATCATCGGCCGCGATTTCGTCGGCGACGCGCCGTCCGCGCTGATCCTGGGCGACAACATCTATTACGGCAACGATCTGGACGCGCTGCTGCGCGAAGCCAACGAGCACGCCGAGGGCGCCACCGTGTTCGCCTATCACGTGCAAGATCCGGAGCGCTATGGCGTGGTCGAATTCGACGGCGGGCGCAGCGCCGTCAGCATCGAGGAAAAGCCGCTCAAGCCGAAATCGAATTACGCGGTGACCGGCCTGTATTTTTACGATAATCAAGTGTGCGACATCGCCGCCAGTATCAAGCCGTCCGCGCGCGGCGAATTGGAGATCACCGACGTCAACCGGGTCTATCTGGAAGCGCAGCAATTGAGCGTGGAGGTGATGGGGCGAGGCATGGCCTGGCTCGACACCGGCACCCACGAGTCCCTGCTCGACGCCTCGCAATTCATCGCCACCATTGAAAAGCGCCAGGGCCTGAAGGTCGCCTGTCCCGAAGAGATCGCTTATCGCAAGGGTTATATCGACGCCGCCGAACTGCACCAGTTGGCCGAGCCGCTCAAGAAGAACGGTTATGGACAATACTTGCTGCGCATTTTGGAAGACAAGGTGGTTCAGCGATGAAGGCCATTCCGACCGCCATTGCCGAAGTGATCGTGCTCGAGCCGAAAGTGTTCGGCGACGAGCGCGGCTTTTTTTATGAGAGTTTTAATGCGCGCCGCTTCGCCGAATTGACCGGCGTGACCGATCAATTCGTGCAGGACAATCATTCGAAGTCGGCCAGGAACGTGCTGCGCGGCCTGCATTACCAGATCAAGCAGCCGCAGGGCAAGCTGGTGCGGGTGACCGCCGGCGCGGTGTTCGACGTCGCCGTCGATCTGCGCAAAAGCTCGCCCACCTTCGGACGCTGGGTCGGAGTCGAGTTGTCCAGCGAGAACAAGCGCCAGATGTGGATACCGGCCGGTTTCGCGCACGGCTTCGTGGTCACCAGCGACAGCGCCGAATTCCTTTATAAAACCACCGATTACTGGGCTCCCGAGCACGAGCGTTCGATCCTGTGGAACGATGCGGCGATTGGCATCGTCTGGCCGACCGAGGCCGCGCCCTTGCTCTCCGGTAAAGACCAGCAGGCCTTGCTCTTGGGCGATGCGGAGTTGTTCGCGTGAAGATCCTGCTGACCGGCACCAGCGGCCAGCTCGGCTATGAACTCGAACGCAGCCTGCAGGGCATCGGCGAGGTGGTCGCCCTCGATCGCGGCAAGATGGACTTGTCCGACCTCGATTCGGTGCGCGACGCGATCCGCGCCGTCCAGCCGGGGCTGATCGTCAATCCGGCCGCCTACACGGCGGTCGACAAGGCAGAGAGCGAACCGCAGTTGGCGATGCGCATCAACGCCGAGGCCCCAGCCGTGATGGCGCAGGAGGCGGCCCGGCTGGGCGCGGCGCTGGTGCATTATTCGACCGATTATGTGTTCGACGGCAGCAAGAACGGGCCGTATCTGGAGGGCGACGTGACCGCGCCGTTGAACGTGTACGGGCGCAGCAAGCTGGCCGGCGAGCAAGCCATCATCGCCTCCGGCGTGCCGCACCTGATCTTCCGCACCAGTTGGGTGTACGGCATGCGCGGCAAGAATTTCCTGCTGACGATGCTGCGCCTGGCGCGCGAGCGCGACGAATTGCGCGTCGTGAACGACCAGCATGGCGCGCCGACCTGGAGCCGCACCATCGCCGACAGCACCGCGCTGGCGCTGGCGCAGGCGCGCGCCGGCGGGCCGGAATGGTGGCGCCAGCACAGTGGCGTCTATCATTTGAGCTGCCAGGGCCAGACCACCTGGTTCGGTTTCACGCAAGCCATTCTGGCCGCCGCGCAAATCGATTGCCGCCTGATTCCGATTCCCAGCGCCGAGTATCCGGTGCCGGCCGCGCGGCCGGCCAATTCGGTGTTGTGCTCCGATCGGCTGATCGCCGATTTCTGCAATTTGCCGAATTGGAAAGACGCACTCCGCTTATGCCTCGGGCAATAAGCGGCACTCTTCCCGCGATCCTCCCGCGACCTTCCCGCGATCTTCCAGATTAATCAAGCTTTATCCCCGCGCCTTATGGCGCGGGCGATTTCCAGTTAAAGACCAATTCCCTTTTCGTTAATGGCGTGAATGCGCGATTCCTGTCCAGAAAGATGGCGGGGGTGCTTTCTTATCGGCTATTCGTATTACTTTCGATATAGGTGATGTGGAGTCGGCGCTATTTTCTCTTGCCGATAATAAGAACTGGCAATCTCTTTCTGTTGTAGTATATTTCCGTCGTCAACAACTTATTAATTTTTTAGGGAGTGATTAATGGAACTGTCTAATTTGTCGGTGAGCGAATTGCGTAAGCTCGAAGAAAAAATCAAGCAGGAAATGAAAAAGCGCGAGCGCCAGGATATGGTGAAGGCGCGCGAACAGATTCTGGCCATCGCGCAGAGCGTCGGCGTGCCGCTGAAAGATTTGATGGCGAGCGGCGCGCGCACCAAACCGGCCACCAGCGAAGTGCAGGTGCGTTATCGCAATCCGAGCGATCAATCGCAGCAATGGACGGGCCGCGGCCGCCAGCCGAAATGGGTCAAGGATTGGCTCGGATCGGGGAAAACGCTCGATCTGCTGCGCGTATAATTACGCCCGGATCGAGATAGGGTTGCCGCTGCGCTGAATGGCGAGGCGCCCGTCTCATTGCGACGGGCCGTTGTCCCGTTCATCATGATGACGCAGCCGCAACTCCCGCTTACCGGGCGGCCCGGCTGCGCATCGCGCATTCTGGCAAAGACTCATAATGGTTTCCCTGTCCAAGACAATTTTCAAAGCCTACGATATTCGCGGCATCGTCGGTAAAACCCTCGATGCCGGCGTCGCCGAACGAATCGGGCGCGCCTTCGGCCAGGCCGTGCGCGCCAAAGGGGAAACCAAAGTCGTGATCGGCCGCGACGGCCGCTTGTCCGGCCCCGAACTGGCCGCCGCCCTGGCGCGCGGCCTGCAATCGGCCGGGGTCGACGTGATCGACCTCGGCGTGGTGGCGACCCCGATGCTGTACTTCGCCACCCACGTGCTCGACGCGCAATCGGGCGTGATGGTCACCGGCAGCCACAATCCACCCGACTACAACGGCTTCAAGATGGTGCTGTCCCACGCCGCCATCCACGGCGCCGAGATCGAGGCCCTGTACGACGCCATTTTGGCGGCCGAGCGCGCCGCGCCGGCGGTCGCCGCCGCCGGCGCCTACGCGACGCATGACATCGGCCCGGCCTACCTCGCCCGCATCAGCTCCGACATCAAGCTGGCGCGCCCGCTCAGGCTGGCCATCGACTGCGGCAACGGCGTCGCCGGCGCCTATGCCGGGGCGCTGTTCCGCGCCCTCGGCTGCGAGGTGACCGAATTGTTTTGCGACGTGGACGGCCGCTTCCCGAACCACCACCCCGACCCGTCGCGCCCGGAAAACCTGCGGGACCTGCAACGCTGCCTGGCGCGCGGCGACGCCGAGATCGGCCTCGCCTTCGACGGCGACGGCGACCGCCTCGGCGTGGTGACCAAGGACGGCGCCATCATCTATCCGGACCGCCAGCTGATGCTGTTCGCGGCCGAGGTCTTGAGCCGCCATCCGGGCGCGCAAATCCTGTACGACGTCAAATGCACGCGCCAGCTGGCGCCGTGGATCGCCGCGCATGGCGGCGTGCCGCTGATGTGCCGCACCGGTCACTCGCTGGTCAAGGCCGCGCTGCGCGAGAGCGGCGCGCCGCTGGGCGGCGAAATGAGCGGCCACCTGTTCTTCAAGGACCGCTGGTACGGCTTCGACGACGGCATGTACGCCGGCGCGCGCCTGCTGGAAATCCTCAGCCGCGCGCAAGATCCGTCGGCGCAGCTGAACGCGCTGCCGCAGTCGGCCAACACGCCCGAATTGCAGCTGGAACTGGGCGAGGGCGAAAGCGCGCCGCTGATCGAACGGCTGCGGCGCGAGGCCAGCTTCCCCGGCAGCGTCGGCATCGTCGACATCGACGGCCTGCGGGTCGAGTACGCGGACGGCTTCGGCCTGGCGCGCGCGTCCAACACCACGCCGGTGATCGTCATGCGCTTCGAGGGCGACACCCAGGCCGCGCTGGCGCGCATCCAGGAGCAGTTCCGGTGCGCCATCCTGGCCGCCAAGCCGGACGCGGAGCTGCCGTTTTGAGCGCGCCGCGGATGTCCGCCAAGGCGCCCCTGAAAATCCTGCTGGTGCGGGTCTCGTCGATGGGCGATGTGCTGCACAACCTGCCGATGGTGGCCGATATCGCGCGCCACTTCCCGGACGCGCAGATCGACTGGGTGGTGGAGGAGGGCTACACCAGCCTGGTGCGCCTGAACGCGCGGGTCGGCACCATCATCCCGTTCGCGCTGCGGCGCTGGCGCAAGAGCCTGGGCAGCAAGCAGACGCGCGCCGAGATCGGCGCCTTTTTCCGCACCCTGCGCCAGCAGCGCTACGACTATGTGTTCGACACCCAGGGCCTGCTGAAGACCGGCATCATCATGGGCGCGGCGCGGCTGGCGCCCGGCGGCCACAAAATCGGCCTGGCCAACGGCAGCGAGGGCTCCGGCTACGAGGGCGTTTCGCGCCTGTTCCACAGCCGCAGCATCGCGCTCGATCCGCGCACCCACCTGTGGTGAGCCTGTCGAACCAGCGAGACTCCGCAGCCAGGCGCGGGTGAGGAGGCCGCGCGGGAGGTGGTCCTGCGTCCCGGCGCGGCGGAGGCCGGACACGGCCTAGTCAAGCTCCGTAACTGCAGAGTTGAATCCGCGCGGAGCCGCTTCGTGCGTGGGCGGTGGGGAGGAGGTTTGCGCCGGCTCACTTGAGCGGCTATGCGATTCGAGAATCGCCGCGTAGAGCGCGGCGCGGCCCATGGTGAGGTGGTCGAGG
>JACMLV010000443.1 GCA_014379395.1 Burkholderiaceae bacterium | reverse complement strand
CGCCGCCATCGACGAGGCCGGCGCGGGCGATCCGGCCGGCGTCCTGGCGCGCGCCGACCATGCGATGCGCACCATGCTCGACACCGACAGCGGGCCGCGCGACGTCGCCACGATGATGGACGCCGGCCTGGCCTATATCGACTTCGGCGCCCGACAGGTGATTTTTTCCGGCGCGAAGATCGCGTTGTACTGGTCGGACGGCGACGCGGTCGAGCAGATCAAGGGCGCGCGCCGCTCGCTGGGCGACCGCAAGGTGTGCGCCTACGAGAACGCGGCCGCCGATCTGCTGCCGACGCGCACCTTCTACCTGGCCACCGACGGCTTCTTCGACCAGGCCGGCGGCGAGCACGGTTTTGGCTTCGGCAACGCGCGCTTCACCGACATGCTGCGCCGCCACGCGCGCCTGCCGCTGGCCGAGCAGAGCGCCGCCTTCGCCTCGATCCTGGCCGAATACCAGGGTAGCCACCCGCAAAGGGACGACATTACAATTGTGTGCTTCCGATTCTAGGAGTGTGAAATGGTCTTACCCGATCTGTTTTCCCTGCAGCAGACCTACAATCTGCAGCGCATCATGCTGTGTTTTAACGGGCCGCTGACCAAGAGCCTGATCGAGGAAATCGGCCTGGCGCTGCGCAACTACATGCGCCAGGAACAGGTGAGCCCGTCGGCCTCGGTCGACGTGTTCGGCACCTACATCGAGCTGACCCAGAACATCCGCCACTACGCCGCCAGCAAGGGCTGGAACGACAGCGAGTCCTGCGCCACGGTGGTGATCGCGCGCGACGCCGAGGGCCATTACGTGGTTTCGTGCGGCAACATCGTCGAGGCCGCCGACGGCGAGCGGCTGGCGGCCCGGGTCACCGAACTGGGCACGCTCGACAAGGCGCAGCTGAAGGCGGCCTACAAGGAGCAGCTGCGCAAGCCGCGCGAGGAGGGGGTGGCCAGCGGCGCCGGCCTCGGCCTGCTCGACATGGCGCGCAAGGCCTCCGCCCCGCTGGTGTGCCGGCTACAGGCGGTCGACCCGGCGCGGGTATTTTTCAGCATGCACGTGGTGATGTGAAGAACAAGGAACAACGATGAATAATCTGAAGATCGAGGGCACCCAGTCCTCGCCGTCGGTTTGCGCCGACCACGAGGCGGGCGTGCTGGAGATGCGCGGCGACTCGTATCCGGAGAACGCGCATGAATTATTTTCGCCGGTGCTCGACTGGATCGAGCGCTATCTGGCGCAGACCGAGCGCGCCCTCACGCTCAAGCTGCACCTGCTGTATCTGAACACCAGCAGCGTCAAGGCGATGATGGACATGTTCGACCTGATCGAGGAGGCCCACCGCGGCGGACGGGCGGTCGCGGTGAACTGGTTTTATGACGAGCAGAACGAGCGCGTGGTCGAACTGGCCCAGGAATTCAAGGAGGACGTCACCTTCCCGTTCCAGATCAGTTGCCAGGTCAATTAGCCATGGCCGCCAAGGAGCAACTGGAACAGTCGATCGAGGCGCTGCTGGCCGAGCCGGCCCACGCCGGCCATCCGCTGCGCCAGGCCCTGGCCGAACTGTTCGAGCAGTATCGCGGCACGCTGCACCAGATCGAGCGCATCGCCCACATCTCGGACCGCTATCAGGATGTGTCGCGGCGCGAGAGCTTGTCGCTCAGCGAGCGCTACAACAAGCAGCTGCGCCAGATGCAGCGCGCCGCGCGCATCTCGGACCGCTATCAGTTGATGATGCGCGACATGCACGAGGTGCTCAAGGAGGTCTCGAGCAAGGACGCGCTGACCGGCATCGCCAACCGGCGCCTGCTGATGGAGCGCCTCAAGCTCGAGTGCGCGCGGGCCGACCGGCTCGGCCATCCGCTGACGCTGGCGCTGGCCGACGTCGACCGCTTCAAGGCGATCAACGACACCCATGGCCACGACGTCGGCGACAAGGTGCTGATCGACATCGCCCAGCTG
>JACMLV010000442.1 GCA_014379395.1 Burkholderiaceae bacterium | reverse complement strand
GCATCAGCTCGCCCATGTTGGCGTAGCCGTTCAAGTAGATGTCCTCGTACTTGATGGTGCGCCACAGGCGCTCGACAAAAATATTGTCAAAGGCGCGCCCGCGCCCGTCCATGCTGATCGTGACCCCTTCGCGTATCAGCACGCCCGTGAAGGCGTCGCTGGTGAATTGCGAGCCCTGGTCGCTATTGAAGATCTCCGGCGTCCCGTGCGAGCGCAACGCGTCTTCCAGGCAATCGACACAGAACGACGCGTCGATGCTGTTGCTGATGCGCAAGCCCGGCGTCACCGTGAAACTGGCCTTTCTGGAGTTGATGACGCCGCGCCTGCCGGAACTGGTCGCGCAACTGGCCCAAGACGGCGTGCGCGAGCTCGTGGTGCCGGTGTTCCTGGGGCCGGGCGGCCATGTTCTGCACGACCTGCCGTTGATGATCGATCAACTGAAAGCGGATCATCCGCGGCTGTCCATCAAGGTGGTCGAGGCGATCGGCGAGAACGCCGGCGTGCTGGCGGCGATCGCCGACTACTGCGTCGGCGCGGCGGACGCGCAATAACACGGCGGGGAATGGCGTAGGGTGGACGCCGCTTTTTGCGGGCCATGCGATGCGTGCGTCCGCGTGGACACAAGAACGGTGCCTCGGCGGCCCCGCCCCCCCCCCAAAAAAAAACCACTTTAGCCGTTCGCAACCCTTGAAATAAAAAATGCCGTCCGGTGTTAACCGAACGGCATCATCTCGACGCGGGAGTCGGCGCGCTTCAGGCGCTCCGGCCATGAGCTGCCCGGTCGCCTTTGTCGGATTCGATATCCTGCCGGCTGCGCGCTTGCATCGCCTCGCCGATCATCACCAGCACCGGGCCGCGGGTGTCGCCCAGTCCCTGCGCCAGCGCGCCCAGATCGAGGCGCAGCACGCGCTGGTCGACGCGGCTGCAATTTTCAATCACGAGCACCGGCGTGTCTGCGCGCCGGCCCAGTTCCAGCAGGCGTTGCGCGGTGATGATCGCCTCGCGTCCGCCCATGTACTGCACCAGCGTGTCGCAATCGGGGATGGCCAGTTGGCCGGGATGGGTCGGCGCCGTGCTCGACGTGAAAAACGCCACGCTGCGCGCCACGCCGCGCTTGGTCAGCGGCTGCCGGGTGGTGGCCGCCGCCGCCAGCGCGGTGGTGATGCCGGGCACCACTTCGACGTCGATGCCGGCTTCCTCCAGCGCGCGCAACTCCTCGTCGGCGCGCCCGAACAGCATCGGATCGCCGCCCTTCAGGCGCACCACCAGCGCGTATTTACGGGCGTTGTCGACCAGTTGCTTGTCGATGAAGTCTTGCGCCGTCGACAGCTGGCCGCAGCGCTTGCCGACCGGGATCATGAGCGCCTGCGGACACAGTTCGAGCATCTCCGGCGTCACCAAGGCGTCGTGCAGCACGACGTCGGCTTGCGCCAGCAGGCGCGCGCCGCGCAAGGTCATCAGATCCTGGGCGCCGGGGCCGGCGCCGATCAGATACACCTTGCCAAGAGGCGATGCTCGCGTCATTCCCGCTCCTCGCTTCCTGATCAAGCCAGACGGATCATGCCGGCCGCGACCGTCTGATGCGTCACTTCATCGATCAGGATGAAGGCGCCGGTGGCGCGGATGTCGTCGTAGGCGTCGCCGGCCAGCGGCTGCTGCACGGTCAGCGCGATGCGCGCGATGTCGTTCAGCTTCAAGCCTTCGGCCGGATGGCGCTGCTGCGT
>JACMLV010000441.1 GCA_014379395.1 Burkholderiaceae bacterium | reverse complement strand
TCGCCCGCCAGCGCGCGCAGGCGGTCGGCGCGGCGGCCGCAGATGATGACCTGGTGGCCGTGGCGGACGAAAGTGCGCGCCATCGCGGCGCCGAAACCGGCGCTCGCGCCCGTGATGAAGACGATCATGATCAGTATCCTTGTGCAAGCTTAAGACCGGGTCGGCCTGGATGTGCGAACGCATGTGTTCAATTGCGCGCAGCAAAATTGTAGCCGAAACGGCCAGTTTGCCGCCGCCGGCGCGTGGGAAGGGCTGTGGCCGTTGCATCGGGGACATCCATTTCCTTGCTCCGATCAAGCACTTACCTTACAATTTGGGCTTCCATTACGTCTCACGTAACTGGCGAAAAGTCGCGATGCGGGCCACCACAGGGCTCCGCCATCGGTCGGCGAAAGATGGGCAACCATCGGGAAACGTGAGATTTCACCGCCGTTCGCCTGGGCAGCCCGAATGGAATCGTACGAAGAGGCTGCCAGTCCGTTCACCGTTTCCGGTCCGGCTCCCCTCATTCGATCCACACTGCCAGTGCACCGTCACGCTTATCAATTGGAGTTTTTCATGTTCGCAAAAGATCACACCCTCGCCAATGTCGACCCGGAATTGTGGGCCGTCGTCCAGGACGAAAACCGCCGCCAGCACGATCACATCGAGCTGATCGCCTCGGAAAACTACACCTCGCCGGCCGTGATGCAGGCGCAGGGCTCGCAGCTGACCAATAAATACGCCGAAGGCTATCCGGGCAAGCGCTACTACGGCGGCTGCGAATACGTCGACGTCGCCGAGCAACTGGCGATCGACCGCGTCAAGAAGCTGTTCGGCGCCGAATGCGCCAACGTGCAGCCGAACTCGGGCTCGCAGGCGAACCAGGGCGTGTTCTTCGCCGTGCTCAAGCCGGGCGACCTGATCATGGGCATGTCGCTGGCCGAAGGCGGCCACCTGACCCACGGCATGCCACTGAACATGTCGGGCAAATGGTTCGACGTCGTCTCGTACGGCCTGACCGCCGAAGAGGACATCGACTACGAGGCGATGGAGCGCCTGGCGCGCGAGCGCAAGCCGAAGCTGATCATCGCCGGCGCCTCGGCGTTCTCCAAGCGCATCGACTTCGAGCGCTTCTCCAAAGTCGCCAAGGAAGTGGGCGCCTACTTCATGGTCGACATGGCCCACTACGCCGGCCTGATCGCCGCCGGCCTGTACCCGAACCCGGTGCCGTTCGCCGACTTCGTCACCTCGACCACGCACAAATCGCTGCGCGGCCCGCGCGGCGGCATCATCCTGATGAAGGCCGAGCACGAGAAGATCATCAACTCGGCCATCTTCCCGGGCATCCAGGGCGGCCCGCTGATGCACGTGATCGCCGGCAAGGCCGTCGCCTTTAAGGAAGCGCTGCAGCCGGAATTCGTCGAGTACCAGAAGCAAGTGGTGAAAAACGCCGCCGTGCTGGCCAAGACCCTGATCGCGCGCGGCCTGCGCATCGTCTCCGGCGGCACCGAGTCGCACGTGATGCTGGTCGACTTGCGCGCCAAGAATCTGACCGGCAAGGAAGCCGAGGCGATCTTGGGTTCCGCGCACATCACCTGCAACAAGAACGGCATCCCGAACGACCCGCAAAAGCCGTTCGTGACCTCCGGCATCCGCCTGGGCAGCCCGGCCATGACGACGCGCGGTTTCAAGGAAGCCGAAGCCGAGCAGGTGGGCAACCTGATCGCCGACGTGCTCGACAATCCGCACGACGCCGCCACCATCGAGCGCGTCAAGGCGGCCGTCAAGGTGCTGGCCGACGCCCATCCGGTGTACGCGCAGTAATCCGACGCGAGTCGGTTGAGGCGGGCCGGCGGTGGTTGCCGGCCCGCGGTTCCCTGATGCGGGCGCCCGGTCGATTCGATCGCCGGGCGCCCGCGCTCCATGTGCCCCATCCTTTGTCTAAGCGTTTGCGACCAACATGAAATGTCCGTTCTGCCATCACGACGAAACCCAGGTGCTCGATACGCGCGTATCCGAGGAGGGCGACGCGATCCGCCGCCGGCGCCGCTGCGCCAAGTGCGACAAGCGCTTCACCACCTATGAGCGCATCGAGCTGATGATGCCGGTGGTGGTCAAGAAGAACGGCAGCCGCACCGAGTTCGCCGCCTCCAAGTTGCGCGCCAGCCTGATGCTGGCCCTGCGCAAGCGCCCGGTGGCCGCCGCCGAGGTCGACGCGGCCATCGTGTCGATCCAGGAAAACTTGCTGACCAGCGGCCTGCGCGAGGTCGAATCGGGCTATATCGGCGAGCTGGTGATGCAGCAGTTGAAGCGGCTCGACAAGGTCGCCTACATCCGCTTCGCCTCGGTCTACAAGAACTTCGAGGATCTGGCCGAGTTCCAGAACGCGATCGCCGCCGAAGTCGGCCACGAGCGCAAGCCGCGCTCTTGAGCCGCGCTCTTGAGCCGCGCTCTTGAGCCGCGGGCCGGGCGCCGCGCCCGGCATCCCCCCGTCACCCGGCGCGCCCGCGCCGCGTGTGCTTGGTATTTGAAATCGCCCCTCATTAACTTTCCTCTAGTAAAGATTTCCTTTCCGCAAGGTTTTCAGCCCCGCTTGCGCGCGCTCATCCCGTTTCAAAGTTGCCCTGCTACCGTCGTTGGGTGCCAGGCGGACTGATGCGTTGTGCCGCGGTCCCGCCGGCATCTGCTCATTGCGGAGGTGTCGATGCGAACTGGCGTGGCGTGCGGCTTTTCCCTGGTCGAGGTGCTGGTCGCGACGCTGGTGCTCGCGCTCGGCCTGATCGGCGCGGCCGCCATGCAACTGACGGCGCTGCGCACCCGCCACCATTCGATGCTGCTGTCGAAGGCGGTGCACCTGGCCTCCGGCATGGCCGACCAGATGCGCGCCAACGCCGGCCAGATGCGGCGCGACGACCGCGACAACGCCTACCTGCAGGTCGACTACGACGCCGCGTCCGACGCCGCCGCCGACGGCCCGGCGCCGGATTGTTTTTCGGCCGCTTGCGACGACGCCGAACTGGCCCATTTCGACCTCGATGAATTGAAGCGGCAACTGCGGCGCGAGCTGCCCGGGGCGCGGTTGGTGATTTGCCGCGACGGCGGCGCCGGGGATGACGCCCCCAGGGCACCGGGTTGGGCTTGCAGCGGCGCGGCCGGTGCGCCGGTGCTGATCAAACTCGGCTGGACGGAGCGCCAGGC
>JACMLV010000047.1 GCA_014379395.1 Burkholderiaceae bacterium | reverse complement strand
TTCGGCGCGCGGGGTGTAGCGTTCCGGGTCGCGCATGGTCGCGTCGAGCGCGCTCCTCAGCGTGCCGACCACTTGGGCGACGTAGGTCGGGCTGCGCTGGCGGCCCTCGACCTTGATCGCCGCCACGCCCATGTTGAGCAGTTGCGGCAGCAGGCCGATGGCGTTCAGGCTGGTCGGCTCTTCGAGCGCGTAGTCGATCTCGCCGTCCACTTCGAAGCGGCCCTTGCACAGGGTCGGATAGGCCGCCACCTCGCCCGGGCCGTAGCTGTCGATCAGGGTGCCGTTCAGGCGCGCCTGCAAGATGTCGTTCTTCTCTTCCCACTTGACGGCGTGGCCGGGCGAGCACACGCCCTTGTTGTTGGGCGAGTCGCCGGTGGCGTAGCTCGACAGCAGGCAGCGGCCCTCGGCCATCACGCACAGGCTGCCGAAGCCGAACACTTCGATCTCGACGGTGGTCTGGCGGATGATTTTTTCGATCTCCACCAGCGTCAAGACGCGCGGCAGCACGGCGCGCTTGATGCCGAATTGTTCGCGCATCAGCTCGATCGCGTCGAGCGTGGTGGCCGAGCCCTGCACCGACAGGTGCAATCGCAGGTCGGGATGGCGGTCGCGCGCGTAGGCCATCAGGCCGGGGTCGGCCACGATGCAGGCGTCGGCGCCCATCTTGACGGCGGTGTCGATGGCGGCGCGCCATTCGGCCACCATGCTCGCCTGCGGGTAGGTGTTAATCGCAAACAGCACCTGCTTGCCGCGGGCGTGGGCGTATTCGACGCCCTGGGCGATGTCGCTGTCGCTGAAGTTGAGGCCGCCGAAGTTGCGGGCGTTGGTGGCGTTGCGCAGGCCGAGGAAGACGGCGTCGGCGCCTTTGTCGACCGCGGTTTTGAGTGCCAGCAGACTGCCGGCGGGGGCGACCAGATCGATTTTCTTCATGTTTTCCAAGTTCTTGTTTCTGGACGGGGCATAGTTTATTACAGCCCCGCCCGCTAGTACAGCGCCGTCGGCCACGGGGGCGATTTCAGCGCCGCCGGTGCGGATCGGCGCCGGATCAGTACAGCATCGCCGGACCCTGCTGGAACGATTTCAACTGGTCGGGCGAGGCGATGTGGATCGACGAGCCGCGCACTTTGATCAGTTCCAGGTCGGTCAGCTGGTGCAGGATGCGCGACAGGGTCGACGGGGCCAGGTTGAGCAGGGACGCGACCAGGTTCTTCTTCAAGTCGAGCTTGATTTGCGTGGTGCTCTGGGTGACCGCCGCCTGCAGCAGGTATTCGATGACGCGCTGGGTGGCGTTTTGCAGGCAGTGCCGTTCCAGGTTGCGGATGAAGCTCAGCAGGCGCGTGGACAGGCCGGTCATCATCTGGCGCGCGATGCGCGGCGACTGGTCCATCAGTTGCAGCAGGCCGTGCGGCGAAATGCGCAGCAGCATGACGTTGTCGGTGGCGATGGCCGAGAACGGATACGGCTCGTCGAGGAAGATCATGGCTTCGCCGAAGTTCTGGCCGGGGCGGATCATTTCCAGGATCTTTTCGCCGCCGTCTTCCGACGAGATGCTCAGCTTCATGATGCCGTAGACGACGATGTAGGCGCCCTGCGCCATGTCGCCCTTGTGGAACAGGGTCTGTCCTTTTTCGAGACCGACGCGGGTCACCTCTTTTTGCAACTGTTCCAGTTCGCGCGGCAAGATGTCGCGGAACATTTCATGATTGGACAGCAGGCGATCGACTTTGAAATTAGGCATGAGTGGCTCTTCCATCGGATTGAGTCGCTACCGGCGTACCAGTCCACGAGGACTGACGCACGTTTCAACTCGAAGTTAAAAGTAAAAGATCTTCCGCGGGCATTGCCAGAATCGGCGCGCAACGGTGAGAAACCCTTTCCCGCATGCGGGAAAAACACCTCGCCACTACCGGTTACAGACGCCGCCGTGGGGCAAACCGCGATTCCCGCTTATGAAAAAAGCCTCGTCGCAGATCAAGAAAATCTTGCGGCTGGACACGATTCGGCGTGCTTTTTGGCGCGACATGCCGTGTTTTTGACGTCTGGATCCCGTGAGAAGGGAGGTTTTGGGATTTATTGCAATGTCCGTGCCAGCGCTGTTCAGACCGCCTGTCGCCAGGGCAAGCGCAGCCGCTTAGCGCGGGATCGGGAAGACGGCGGCCTCGGCCACGCCGCGGCGCGCGCCATCCTGCTCGGTGACGGTGAAGACGATGGGCGCGGCCTGCGTTGGCGCGGCCTGCGTTGGCGCGG
>JACMLV010000440.1 GCA_014379395.1 Burkholderiaceae bacterium | reverse complement strand
GCTGCTCGACATGCTCGACGCCGCCCACGGGCAGGGGCCGGAGTTGTTCGCGTCGATCGCGGCGCCGGCCGGCTTCCGCGCCCGAATCGAACTGTTCGACCGCGTCGAGCAGGCCGAGGCGCTGCTGGCCGGCGCGCGCCACCTGCTGCTGCAAATGACGGGCTGGTTGTGCGCGCGGCAACTGGCGGTCGAGCGCATCGTCTTGCTGCTCGAACACGAGCGCGGCCGGGTGGCGCGCGCGCCCACCGCGCTCGAGATCGCGCTGGCCGAGCCGGTCTGGCACGAGGAACACTTGCTGCGCCTGCTGCGCGAGCGGCTGGCCCAGCTCAAGCTGGAGGCGCCGGTGATCGGCCTGTGCCTGGAGGCGGCGCGGGTGCGGGCGATGGCGCCGCCGAGTGCGACGCTGTTTCCGACGCCGGAAGGCTCGCCGCGGGATCGGCGGCGGCTGTTCGAACTACTGGCCGCGCGCCTCGGCGACGACAATGTTCTGCGGGCGGCGCCGCAGGCCGATTACCGGCCCGAGCTGGCCAACGCCTGGGTGCCGCTGCGCCAGAGCGTCAAGCCGGCCGGCGCGCAGCTGCCGGCCGACATCCTCAGCCTGCCGCGTCCGGTGTGGATGCTGGCCAGGCCGGTGGCGCTGCTGATGCGCGGACACCGGCCGTTTTATGGCTCGCCGCTGAAGATGGCCTCGCCGCCCGAGCGCATCGAGGCCGGCTGGTGGAGCGGGGCGCAGGCGCGCGATTACTTCATCGCAGAGGGACAGGATCACGCTTGTTATTGGGTGTATCGGGAGCGCCTGGCCGGCGCCTTGCAAACGAGCGAGCCGCGCTGGTATCTGCACGGCTTGTTCGGATGAGGCGAGTGCGCGTCGGCAGCAAGCGGGATGAGCTGGAAGCCGACGGCCCCGCTACGTGCCGAGTTGGGATTGCGGGAAAGGGAAATGGAAAGATGCGGGCCGGCAGCGGGCCGGCCGCGCGTTAAGCTCAGGCGTCGTCGTCGCCGAATTCCTCGGCCAGATTCTTCCAGCCCTTCTTGGCGGCGAAGGCGTTGAATTCCTCCGGCGCCTCGAGCACGATCAGCTTGCGCTCCTGCAAGGCGGGGTCGCTCAGCCCGAAGTCCGGACCGACATAGCCGAGGCTGCGCAATTGGGTCAGGATCTGGCCGAGCAGGGTCTTGTCCTTGCAGGAGCCGGCGTCGAGCGTGGTGGCGAAGTCGACATAGACGTCGATGATGCCGTAGCCTTCGTCGAAAATGCGGATCCCTTTGACGTCGTGTGAACGGCCTGCGCCGTCGATGGCCTTGAACGGGCCGCTGAGCTGGATGTCGGTGTCATTTTTCATCCCGACAGGATACAGCAAGGCCGGCGCGAACGGCAGCACCGTTCGTGCTTTGAAACAGAATGAAAACGGCCCCGGATACGGCGTCCGAGGGGCGCCGCAGCCAGGGCCGCAGGGTGTTTCACGCCGCCGGGGCGGCTCTAAAACGGATCAGGTGTACGCGGTGTTTTCGCCGCGCTCGTGGATGAAGTTGGCGCGTCCGACCAGCAGCTGGTCGATCTCGCCGATGCGCTTGATGTCCTTGCCGGTGTAGGGCATCGACAGCAGCACGTAGCGGATCGCGTTCAGGCGGGCGCGCTTCTTGTCGTCCGACTTGACCACCGTCCACGGCGAATCGGCCGTGTCGGTGTGGAAGAACATGGCTTCCTTGGCCTTGGTGTAGTCGTCCCATTTGTCGAGCGATGCCAGGTCGATCGGCGACAGTTTCCATTGCTTGAGTGGATGCACCTGGCGTTCCTTGAAGCGGCGCCGCTGTTCGTCCTGGCTGACCGAGAACCAGAACTTGATCAGGTGGATGCCGCTGCGCACCAGGTGGCGCTCGAATTCGGGCGCCTGGCGCAGGAACTCCTCATATTCCTGGGCGCTGCAAAAATTCATCACGCGCTCGACGCCGGAGCGGTTGTACCACGAGCGGTCGAACATGACGATCTCGCCGGCGGTCGGCAGGTTCTGGATGTAGCGCTGGAAGTACCACTGGCCGCGCTCGGTTTCGCTCGGCTTTTCCAGCGCGACCACGCGCGCGCCGCGCGGATTCAAGTGTTCCATCATGCGTTTGATGGTGCCGCCCTTGCCGGCCGCGTCGCGCCCCTCGAACAGGATCACCACGCGCTGCTGGGTTTCCTTGACCCAGGCTTGCAGCTTGAGCAGCTCGGTTTGCAGCGCGAATTTTTGTTTTTCGTATTCGATGCGGCGCAGCTTGAATTTGTACGGGTAGCCGCCCTTGCGCCAGTCGTCGGACAGCTCGTCCGGCTCGTCGATTTTCTTGACCGTGCGCGGTTGCTTGAGCAGGCCGTACATGCTTTCGGCGTCGTCCGGCGAATCGCCCTCGAGGATCGTCTTGACCGATTCGGCCGCCTGTTTCGGGCTGGCGGACTTGGCGACGATCGCCTTCAGCGCGGCCGCTTCGGCGCTGCGCGCGGCGACGACGGACTCGTCGGCGACATAGCGGCCGATGCTGGCCGCATTCAGCTTGGGCGCGATGTCGCCGTGGCTGACTTTGCTTGCCGCGGGAGCGCGCTTGGCGCGCACGGCCGGCGCCGCTGGCGCGGCGTTGTTGCTTCGGCGCGGTTTCGTCGGTGGCAAACTGCTCATGTCCAAATCTCCAAAAAGAATTATAGGTATATGTCCGAATCAAGCGCCAAGGATTGATCGGCGCATTAAAAGGGCGGCAATATTTTCATGAATGAATCGGCGTCGAATAAAAATGACAACGAACGAGGCGGATCGCATTTTCGGCTTTCCATTCTACTCCGAACTGCGGATCAATTTAACCGTTTCGCAAGTTTTTCCAGCGTCAAGGTTGGGTTTGTGGCGCCGCTCGCGCGGATAATAAAATACTCAAGTTTCATTATCCGGCGCGGCGATGGATTATTGGATTGTTTTTGCTTGCGCATGGGGCGTGGGGCGCCGTTTTTCAAGGCCTTGAAAAGCGTTTGGCCGATCCGTATATCGGTCTCGGCGGATGCTCAACGGAGGTCCGCCAAACCCTA
The DNA here is from genome assembly GCA_014379395.1 of Burkholderiaceae bacterium. GTDB lineage: Bacteria > Pseudomonadota > Gammaproteobacteria > Burkholderiales > Burkholderiaceae_D > Janthinobacterium. The sequence continues at coordinate 1,889 of JACMLV010000440.1, read as the reverse complement.
TCGCTTCTTTTTTAAAAGGATAAAACATCATGCGTACTTTCGATCTCGCCCCGCTGTACCGCTCCGCCATCGGCTTTGACCGTCTGGCCCATTTGCTAAATGAAGCGCAGCGCGCCGATTCGCAGCCAAGTTATCCGCCATACAATATCGAACTGGTATCGGAAGATAAATACCGGATCGTGATGGCGCTCGCCGGTTTTAAGCGCAATGAAATCGATATCGTCGCCGAGCGTGACACGCTGCATGTCACCGGCCGCAAGGAAAAAGAGGGCGTCGAGCGCACTTTCCTGCACCGCGGCATCGCCGCGCGCGACTTCGAGCAGCGCTTCCAGCTGGCCAACCATGTGAAGGTGACCGGCGCCGCGTTCGACGACGGCATGCTGACCATCGAGCTGGTGCGCGAAGTGCCCGAGGCGTTCAAGCCGCGCAAGATCGTCATCGACGGCGGCGCCAACGTGTCGGCGCTCGAGCGTCAGGCGGCGTAAGGCGTCGGGCGGCATAAGACTTAACCATCTCGCGGCTTATTTCGCAGCTTAACCACAGGCTGGCCGGGTTCTCCGGCCAGCCCGCTCCCCCGGCCGGCAATTAAGCGGCGTCTAAGTCTTCTGCTCCAATATTTGAATGCATCTCAACCCATTCAATTCAGGAGTGTTTCATGCAAAATTATTTCCATTCCAAATCGATGAGACTGAAACGTCTCGCGCTGGCGATCGCCGGTGTTGGGACGGCCGGCGTGATCGGCGCGGTGGCCATGCAGCACAACCAGGTCGGCGCCGCGCCGCCGGTCGTGGCCCCAACGATGCCCACCCCCGCCGCGCCGGCCCAGGCCGTGGTGGCGCCCGGCGCCGTCGTCGCGCTGCCCGACTTCAGCCAGATCGCTTCGCGCAACAGCCCGGCGGTGGTGAACATCAGCGTGACCGGCATGGCGCGCACCGGCTACGACATGGCCGAGCCGGCGCAGGGCGCGCAGCGCGCCGATCCGTTCGGCAACGATCCCTTCTTCGAGTTTTTCCGCCGCTTCCAGGGGCCGCAGGGCGGGCGCGGGCGCGACATCCCGGTGCACGGGCACGGCTCGGGCTTCATCGTCAGCCCGGACGGCATCATCATGACCAACGCCCACGTGGTGCGCGACGCGCGCGAGGTCAGCGTCAAGCTGACCGACCGGCGCGAATTTCGCGCCCGCGTGCTCGGCTCCGATCCGAAGACCGACATCGCCGTGCTCAAGATCGACGCGCGCGACCTGCCGGTGGTGCCGCTGGGCCGCTCGAGCGACTTGAAGGTGGGCGAGTGGGTGCTGGCGATCGGCTCGCCCTACGGCTTCGACAGCACGGTGACGGCCGGCGTGGTCAGCGCCAAGGGCCGCTCGCTGCCCGACGACAGCAACGTGCCCTTCATCCAGACCGACGTCGCCGTCAATCCGGGCAACTCGGGCGGGCCGCTGTTCAATGTGCGCGGCGAGGTGGTCGGCGTCAATTCGCAGATCTACAGCCGCACCGGCGGCTATCAGGGCCTGTCGTTCGCCATTCCGATCGACGTCGCCAACCGGGTGCGCCAGCAGATCGTCGCGACCGGCAAGGTCAACCACGCCCGGCTCGGCGTGACGGTGCAGGAGGTCGACCAGGGCGTGGCCGATTCGTTCGGCCTGGCGGTGCCGGAAGGGGCGCTGGTGGCCAGCGTCGAGCCGGGCAGCCCGGCGGAGAAGGCGGGCCTGAAGCCGGGCGACGTGATCCGCAAGCTGAACGGCCAGGCCATCGTCGCCTCCGGCGATTTGCCTGCCATCGTCGGGCTGGCGGCGCCGGGCGACCCGGCCGCGCTCGAGGTGTGGCGCGACGGCAAGACGGTGGCGCTGAACGCGCGTCTGGCGAGCGCCTCCGACAGGCTGGCCGAGG
>JACMLV010000439.1 GCA_014379395.1 Burkholderiaceae bacterium | reverse complement strand
TCGGCGCGTCGCCCGCGTGCGCCGCCGCGATGGCGAAGCTGCAGGCTAACAGGGCAGTCAAGTTGCGCATGGGATTCCAAAGAATGAAAAATACACACTGGTTTACGGCGGCCGGGCGGAAAAACTTGAGGCCGCCCGGCGCGCGCGGCGCGAATAAAATTGCGCGACCGGCGTCCCGGCGCCGCGTCAGCGGCGGAGCATTCTCCGGCCCAGCTTCCAGGCGCCGCCGAGCGCCAGCGGCACCACGGCGACACCGACCCCGGCCAGCACGATGGCGGTCAGGTGGTCGCGCACCAGCGGGATGTTGCCGAAGAAATAGCCAGCGGTGACCAGGCCGACCACCCACAGCACCGCGCCGGCGACGTTGTAGATCTGGAAGCGGGTGTGGGTCATGTCCGAGACCCCGGCCACGAACGGCGCGAAGGTGCGCACCACGGGCACGAAGCGCGCCAGGATGATGGTCTTGCCGCCGTGGCGCTCGAAGAAGGTGTGGGTGCGGCGCAGCGCGTCCTTGTTGATCCAGCGGTAGTCGTGGGTGAACACGCGGTGGCCGATGGCCTCGCCGATCCAGTAATTGAGGGTGTTGCCGGCGATGGCGGCGGTGACCAGGAGCGCCAGCAGCACGCCCAGGTTCATCTGCCCGGTCGCGCAAAAGGCGCCGGCGATGAACAGCAGGGTGTCGCCGGGGAAGAAAAACAGCACCACCAGCCCGGTTTCGCTGAAAATGATCGCGAACAGCACGGCGTAGACCAGCGTGCCGTATTGGTTGATGAGCGTGCCGAGCGTTTTGTCGACATGCACCAGCATGTCGAGCAGTTGCACAAAATCCATATTTATTCCCTGTAGGTTTGCGGCGGAATCATACACCAAGGGCACCCCGGGTCAGGCCGCCAAAGGCCCCGATGTGGCGATTATTGTGTCGGGGGGCCGTTTCGGCGCCGCGCCGGGCGGCCTCGAAACGCTATAATCGCCGCCATGAACGCCCCCCCCGCCCCCGCGCGCCCGATCCAGGCCCTGTCCGACCAGCTCATTTCGCAAATCGCCGCCGGCGAGGTGGTCGAGCGGCCGGCCGCCGTGGTCAAGGAATTGCTGGAAAACGCGCTCGACGCGGGCGCGACCCAGATCACGCTGCGCCTGGAGGAGGGCGGCGTCAAGCGCATCGCCATCACCGACAACGGGCGCGGCATCGCGCCCGAGCAGCTGCCGCTGGCGCTGGCGCGCCACGCGACGTCGAAGATCGCCTCGCTGAGCGAACTGGAAAACGTCGCCACGCTCGGCTTTCGCGGCGAGGCGCTGGCCTCGATCGCCTCGGTCGCCAGCGTCACGCTGACCTCGCGCACCGCCGACGCCGCGCACGCCTGGGAGATCGCCGGCTCGCAGCACGGCCCGGTGGCGCCCTCCTCGGGCGCGCCCGGCACCACCATCGAGGTGCGCGACCTGTACTTCAACACGCCGGCGCGGCGCAAGTTCCTCAAGTCCGAGCAGACCGAGTTCAGCCACTGCGCCGACGTGGTGCGGCGCATCGCGCTGGCGCGGCCGGACGTGTCGTTCGCGCTGAGCCACAACGGGCGCGCGGTCGACCAGTGGAACGTGGGCGAGCTGGCGCGGCGCAGCGCCCACATCCTCGGCGACGACTTCGCCCTGGCCCGCCTGGCCGTCGACGAGACGGCCGGCCCGCTGCGCCTGCACGGCTACGCCGGCCTGCCGACCGCCTCCAAGGCGCGCGCCGACGCCCAGTTCTTCTATGTCAACGGGCGCTACGTGCGCGACAAGCTGCTGGTGCACGCGGTGCGCTCGGCCTACCAGGACGTGCTGCACGGCGAGCGCTTCCCGTCGTACGTGCTGGCGCTCGAGCTCGATCCGGCGCTGGTCGACGTCAACGTCCATCCGTCCAAGATCGAGGTGCGCTTCCGCGACAGCCGCGCGGTGCACCAGTTCGTGTTCCACGCGGTGCAGCGCGCGCTGGCGCAGACCTCGGCCACCGCATTCGGCGCCGCACCGGCGCCGAATGCGGTGTCTGCGGGCGCGTGGATACGGGAGCAGCAGCAAACCACCTTCGGCGTGCGTGC
>JACMLV010000438.1 GCA_014379395.1 Burkholderiaceae bacterium | reverse complement strand
TTCGACCAGCGCCGAATTCTGCTGCGTCACCCTGTCCATCTGGGTGACAGCCTGGCCGACCTGCTCGATGCCGGCGCTCTGCTCGCGCGAAGCGGTGCTGATCTCGTTGATGAGCTGCGTCATGCGATCGACCTGCGAGACGATGTCCTTCATCGTCTGGCCGGCCTGCTCGACCTGCTCGGCGCCGTTGGAGACACCGGCCGAGCTCAGCTCGATCAGGCTCTTGATTTCGCGCGCAGCCTGCGCGCTGCGCTGGGCCAGCGCGCGCACTTCGCTGGCCACCACCGCGAAGCCGCGGCCCTGTTCGCCGGCCCGGGCCGCTTCCACGGCGGCGTTCAGGGCCAGGATGTTGGTCTGGAAGGCGATGCCGTCGATGACGCCGATGATGTCGACGATTTTCTTCGACGAGGTGTGGATCGCGCCCATGGTGTCGACCACCTGCGCGACCACGGCGCCGCCCTTGACGGCGACGTCGGATGCCGAGGCCGCCAGCACGTTGGCCTGGCGCGCGTTGTCGGCGTTCTGTTTGACGGTCGAGGTCAGCTCTTCCATCGACGAGGCGGTTTCCTCCAGCGCGCTGGCCTGCTGCTCGGTGCGGTTCGACAGGTCCTGGTTGCCGGCGGCGATCTGGCACGATTCGGTGGCGATGGTGTCGGTGCTGCGGCGGATCTGGCCGAGTGTATGCGCCAGGTGGGTGTTCATGTCCTGCAGCGCCTGCATCAGCTTGCCGGTCTCGTCGCGCGACTCGATCCGGATCACGGTGGTCAGGTCGCCGGCGGCCACGCGCTGCGCGATCTCGACCGCCTTGTCGAGCGGGCGCGTGATGCTGCGCGTGATGGCGAAGGCGAAGCCGGTGCCGATCACGACGGCGGCGGCGGCGATCAGGTCGAGCCAGATCATCAGGCCCTCGCTGGTGGACGCGGCCTGTTCGCGCATGGTGCGCTGGGCGCCCTGGTACGATTCGACCAGCTTGGTCAATTCGGTCAGCACCTCGCGGTCGACCGGATCGACGCTGGTGGCGATGATGCTGGCCACGCCTTCGCTGTTGAAGGCGAGCGCCTGCGCGATGGCGGCGTTGCGCGGCTTTTCAAGCGCGTTGTCGAGTTGCGTGATGCGATCGAGAATTTGCTTCTCGGCGCTGCTCGGGTTCATGGTCAGCAGCTTGTCGCGCGACTCGATGAAGCGCTTGCGGTGCGCGCTGATCTGCTGTTTTTGCAGGTTCATGTTGGCCACGTCCGTCTGCAGCGCGATGTTGCGGATGGCGACCACGCATTCGAGCTGCTCGCTCTTCATGGTGGTCGTCAGGTCGACCTTGACGTTGGCGCCGATGATGTCTTCGAATAACTTGTTGCGGTTGGCCGTGCCGCTGATGTTGTCGGCCACCACGACGGCGACGAACAGGGCCAGGATGATGCCAAAGCCGATGCGCAAGCGTACGCCGATGCGTAAATTATTCAGATTCATGATCGTTTCATATTCCAGTTAGTCACAGCGCTGCCGACGGGGGCCGGGTTTTACTTGTCGTTACTTGTAAATGCCGACGCCGATCAGCACGTCCTCGACCTTCTCGACGTAGGTCGATTTGTGCTCGACCGCCTTGGTGGCGGCGTTCGGCCATTGGTAGTCGTACCAGCCGCCCTTGCCCTTTTGGGCCACCTCGATCAGGCCCTTGATGATGAATTTTCCGTCGACGTCCTGGATTTCGAGCAGGTCTTTGCCGATCAGCTTGGGATTGGCGCCGTGCGCGCGGTTCACGCCCTTCATGTCGTACACCATGATGTACAAGTCGCGGTCGACGAACTGGCCCTTCGGGTTGCTGAACTCGGCGAACGCCTTGTCCTTGCCGTTCGCCTTGACGAAGGCGACGCCCTTCTTGACCATCGCGATGGCCTCGTCGGCGCTGCCCTTGGCCGCGCCAAGCGCGGCGCCGCTGAGCGCCAGCGCGCACAGGCCGATCGAGATCTTGCTAAAAATGTTCTTCACCATAGTTGTCGCTCCCGCAATTTATTATTTGGCAAAATCACCAAAAATAAATTCTACGCCTTATCTGATAACGAACAATGTTTATATGGCAATTAACGGCGGTGAAGTGGGGGCGATAGGTGTTACTACTTAGCGGGAGGGGGAGTGGTGGCGGCGCGCCGGCCGGGGCCGCGCGG
>JACMLV010000437.1 GCA_014379395.1 Burkholderiaceae bacterium | reverse complement strand
GTTGACGAAGCTGCCGTTGGTGCTGGCCAGGTCTTCCAGATACGAGTCGTCGAGGATGGTGACGATGACGGCGTGCTCGCCGCTGACGGCCGGATGGGCCAGCACGATGTCGTTAAGCCGGCGCCGGCCCAGGCTGACGCGGCCCTTGGCCAGCGGCACCGTGCGCGTCTCCTCGCCCTCGCGCGATATGATCAATTTCGCCACCCAGCCTCCTTCATTCGATAAAAAAACGGGGAGCGCAAGGCTCCCCGTCTGTTGCTGCTCGCGCGACGCTTAAATTACAGCATGGCCTTCAGCAGGCGCGCCATTTCCGACGGATTCTTGGTCGCTTTGATGCCGCAAGCTTCCATGATGTCGAGTTTGGCTTGCGCGGTGTCGGCGCCGCCGGAAATCAAGGCACCGGCATGGCCCATGCGCTTGCCTGGAGGCGCGGTCACGCCGGCGATGAAGCAAACCACTGGCTTCTTCATGTTTTCCTTGATCCAGTAAGCCGCGTTGGCTTCGTCCGGGCCGCCGATTTCGCCGATCATGATGACCGCGTCGGTGTCCGGATCGTCATTGAACATCTTCATGATGTCGATGTGCTTCAAGCCGTTGATCGGGTCGCCGCCGATGCCGACTGCGCTCGATTGGCCCAGGCCCAGTGCGGTCAGCTGGCCGACTGCTTCATAGGTCAGGGTGCCCGAACGCGAAACGACGCCGATGCGGCCCTTCTTGTGGATGTGGCCTGGCATGATGCCGATCTTGATTTCGTCTGGCGTGATCAAGCCTGGGCAGTTAGGGCCCAGCAGCAAGGTCTTGCTGCCGGCTTTCGCCATGCGGTCCTTCAGGGCCATCATGTCGCGCACAGGAATGCCTTCGGTGATGCAGATTGCCAAGTCGAGTTCGGCTTCGACGGCTTCCCAGATCGCGGCGGCGGCGCCGGCTGGCGGCACGTAGATGACCGACACGTTGGCGCCGGTTTCTTTTTTCGCTTCGGTGACGTTAGCGAAAATAGGAATGCCTTCGAAATCTTCGCCGGCTTTCTTCGGGTTCACGCCAGCGACGAAGCAGTTTTTGCCGTTCGCGTAATCGCGGCAGCCGCGGGTGTGGAATTGGCCGGTCTTGCCGGTGATCCCCTGGGTGACGACTTTGGTATCTTTATTGATCAGAATGGACATGTTGATTCCTTAATTAAGCTTTACCGGCAGCAGCGGCAACAACGCTCTTCGCTGCGTCTTCCATCGTGTCTGCGGAGATGATAGGCAAGCCGGAATCGGCCAGCATCTTCTTGCCCAGATCTTCGTTGGTGCCCTTCATGCGCACCACCAGCGGCACGTCGAGGGAAACGGCCTTCACCGCGGCGATGACGCCTTCGGCGATCACGTCGCAACGCATGATGCCGCCGAAAATGTTGACCAGGATGGCTTTCAGGCCTGGGTTTTTCAACATGATCTTGAACGCTTCGGTCACTTTTTCAGCCGTTGCGCCGCCGCCGACGTCGAGGAAGTTGGCCGGCTCGCCGCCGAACAGCTTGATGGTGTCCATGGTGGCCATGGCCAGGCCGGCGCCGTTCACCAGGCAGCCGATGTTGCCGTCGAGCGAGATGTAGGCGAGGTCGAATTTCGACGCTTCGACTTCAGCTGGATCTTCTTCGTCCAGATCGCGGTAGGCGACGATTTCTTGCTGGCGATACAGCGCGTTCGAGTCGAAGTTGAACTTCGCGTCGAGGGCGATGACCTTGCCGCTGCCGGTCAGGATCAGCGGGTTGATTTCGGCCAGCGAGGCGTCGGTTTCCCAGTAAGCCTTGTAGAGGCCTTGCAGTTGGGCGCGCGCGTCGGCGATCGACGCGGCAGGCACGCCGATCTTGGTCGAGATCGAATCGGCTTCGGCGTCGGTCAGGCCCACGCTTGGGTCGATGGCGACTTGGTGAATCAATTCCGGGTGCTTTTCAGCGACTTCTTCGATGTCCATGCCGCCTTCGGAGGAAGCCATCAGGACCACGCGCTGGCTGATGCGGTCGGTGACCATCGAAACGTACAATTCTTTCTTGATGTCGGCGCCTTCTTCAACCAGCAGGCGACGCACTTTTTGACCTTCAGGGCCGGTCTGGTGCGTGACCAGTTGCATACCCATGATTTGATCCGCGTACTCTTTGACTTGCTCGAGCGTCTTAGCGACTTTCACGCCGCCGCCCTTGCCGCGACCGCCGGCATGGATTTGCGCCTTGACCACCCAAACCGGGCCGCCCAGGGTTTCTGCAGCTTTGACCGCTTCTTCGACGGACATGCACGGGATACCGCGCGGAACCGTCACTCCAAATTTCCGGAGGATTTCTTTGCCTTGATACTCATGGATCTTCATGCTTGGCTTCCCTTCTGTTACTGATGTGTAAAAATGCGGTGGATACTGCGAAAAAAACAGGTAAAACGACAAGCTATCCCGCAACTGGCGCAGGTTTGATGGACCAGCGCGGGTAATACCGTGCGACTGCCCCGCCGTTCGACTGCAAGGCGTGGCATCGATCGAGTTGAAACGGTTTTTCGTGCGGTACGTCGGCATCCTCGCCGTCGCGGGTTGACCAGACTTCGCCGGCGAAGGCTTGCACAACCGCCGTCGGCAGCACCTGGGCCAGTTCGGTCAGATGGGTGCAGCCGGCAATCGCGCCGAGGCGGTGTTTGAGGTCGCGGCGAAAACCGTTAAGCAGGTTCAGGCCGGTAAGTGCTTGATAAGCGGGGGCAATGGTATCGCAAAAACCTGGATACGGGACGGCCTCGGATGCGGCTTGGGCATCGACGATGGTCATGTCGGTATCGACGGTAATGCGCAGGTGTAGGTCGTGCAGGAACTGTCCGGCGGGGCGCGGACCGGAGGCGAGATTGGCGGCGCTGGTCTTGACGTCGGTGATGCGCGCGTCGATATCCCATAGACCATCGTCGCGGGCGAACGCTTGGATGTCTATTGTTCGGGTGTGCTTTAACGCACGTCGCGAAACGGGTGGTGACAAGGGCATAAAGACCGTTGCCGCTTAAGCGGCTATATATGTTGGCAGCCGTGTGCTAACGCACGTTGCCGCAGTTTCTACGGACAACAACCGCATCCGCGGCGCTGCAATCCACAAAAGTGTAGCATACCGCGCAACAAGTTGCGATCAAACATGAACTGCGCGCAAAATTTGGGGATAAAACACAACGCCCGTCACAAAACAATGTTCGTTTTGAACGAGCTTTTTAGGCGAGAACGGTAGAGATATTCGATTTGCAAATAACGGAAATATGTTTTTGCGATTTTCGATATTGAGAACGGGTGCAATCGACGATTGCCGATGTGCGATTTGGACTTTGCCGATTGATCGTTCGGCGTGGGCAGTAAGCGAATATGCGGCCCGGCGCCTCGCATGTGCAAAATCTTCCAATTTTGCCGGCCGCAGTTCAACGCTCGCCGATTCAACTTCGGCGCTTGCCGATTCAACGTTTTGATACTTGACGCTTAACGGCCGAAGAAATTACTCGCCGTATTCGCCGCATTCCTCATCCAAGACAGCGCCCTTGATCGCCGCCTGCACCGCGCGCTGCGAAAAGCCGCGCTGCATCAGGAAGCGGATTTGCTTGCTGCGCTGGGTGGCATCGACGGCAACCTGGCCGAACTTGCGGCGCCACACCTCGCAGGCCCGCGCCGATTCGTCCTGCGCCAGCCCCGCCTTCAACTCCTGCAAGGCCTCGCCGGCCACGCCATGGCTTTGCAGCTCGGCCACGATGCGGCTGTTGCCAAAGCGCGCCGAGCGGCGGTGTACCAGCGCCTCGGAAAAACGCTCCTGCGACAGCCAGTTGGCCGCTTCGAGCGTATCGAGCAAAGCCTCGACGTCGTCGCCCTCCTCGGCATGGCGCGCCAGCTTGCGCCCCAGCTCCAGCCGGCTGTGTTCGCGCATCGACAAGTAACGCAGCGCGCGTCCCTTCAGACTGATTTTCGGAGCCATGTTTTATCTGCCCGCTGGCCGCCGCCGTCACGCGACGGCGGCCAGCCGGCCTTTCTCTTTCTTTTACTCGACCGCCTTGAGCTTGGCGGTCGATTCCGCCTTGGCGTCCGCCTTGACCTCGGCCGGCGGCAGCTCGCGCACGCCGAGCGAAGCGCGCACCTTGTTTTCGATTTCCCGCGCCAGCGCCGGACGCTCTTTCAGGAAGGCGCGCGCATTGTCCTTGCCCTGGCCGATGCGCTCGCCGTTATAGCTGTACCAGGAACCGGACTTTTCGACGATCTTCGCATCCGAACCCAGATCGAGGATCTCGCCTTCGCGCGACGTGCCTTCGCCATAAAGGATGTCGAAATGGGCTTCCTTGAACGGCGGCGCGATCTTGTTCTTGACGACCTTGACCTTGGTTTCATTGCCGATCACCTCGTCGCCCGATTTGATCGAGCCGGTGCGGCGGATGTCGAGCCGCACCGAGGCGTAGAACTTGAGCGCGTTGCCGCCGGTGGTGGTCTCCGGGCTGCCGAACATGACGCCGATTTTCATGCGGATCTGGTTGATGAAGATGACCAGCGTGTTGGTGCGGTTGATCGAGCCGGTCAGCTTGCGCAGCGCTTGCGACATCAGGCGCGCCTGCAGGCCGGGCAGGGAGTCGCCCATGTCGCCCTCGATTTCGGCGCGCGGCGTGAGCGCGGCCACCGAGTCGATGACGACCAGGTCGACGCTGCCCGAACGCACCAGCGCGTCGCAAATTTCGAGCGCCTGCTCGCCGGTGTCGGGCTGCGAGATCAGCAGTTCGTGCAGACTCACGCCCAGTTTTTGCGCGTAGCCGACGTCGAGCGCGTGCTCGGCGTCGATGAAGGCGCAGGTGCCGCCCAGCTTTTGCATCTCGGCGATGACCTGCAGGGTCATCGTGGTCTTGCCGGACGACTCGGGGCCGTAGATCTCGACCACGCGCCCGCGCGGCAGGCCGCCGACGCCGAGCGCGATGTCGAGGCCGAGCGAACCGGTCGAAACCACTTGCACTTCCTCGATCGGGGCGCTGGCGTCCATGCGCATCACCGAGCCCTTGCCAAACTGCTTTTCGATCTGCGCCAGCGCGGCGGCCAGCGCCTTGGCTTTTTCCGACGCGGGTACTACGGCTTTCTTGTCGTCCATAATGTTCTTTCGGTCCGGGTGGGGAGTCACAAGCGATACTGTATAAAAAAACAGTGCTTATTGCAAGCGCGATCTGAAATTGATTTGTGCGCGGCGCGGCGCGGGCGGGATTGCCACAAAAAATTCGCCATGGCGGCGCAAATCCAACACAATACGGACTTCTGCCGTTGGATATAGATCATGCGTATTTTACTTGCCGAAGATGATAGCGTGCTGGCCGACGGGCTGACGCGCTCGCTGCGCCAGTCCGGCTATGCGATCGATTACGTCAAAAACGGCCAGGAGGCCGACACCGCCCTGTCGACCCAGGAGTTCGACCTGCTGATCCTCGACCTGGGCCTGCCCAAGATGTCCGGACTGGAGGTGTTGCGCCGCCTGCGCGCGCGCGCCTCGCTGCTGCCGGTGCTGATCCTGACGGCGGCCGACTCGATCGAGCAGCGCGTCAACGGCCTCGACCTGGGCGCCGACGACTACATGGCCAAGCCGTTCGCGCTCTCCGAGCTGGAGGCGCGGGTGCGCGCGCTGACCCGGCGCGGCGCCGGCGGCGGCCCGACCGTCATCAAGCACGGCCCGCTGTCCTACGACCAGGTCGGGCGCAGCGCCTACATCAACGAGCAGATGCTCGACCTGTCGGCGCGCGAGCTGGGCCTGCTCGAAGTGCTGCTGGCGCGCAGCGGGCGCCTGGTCTCCAAGGAGCAGCTGGTCGACCACCTGTGCGAATGGGGCGAGGAAGTGAGCAACAACGCCATCGAGGTGTATGTGCACCGCCTGCGCAAGAAGATCGAGGTGGGCGGCGTGCGCATCGCCACCGTGCGCGGCCTCGGTTATTGCCTGGAAAAATTCAGCCCCGCCGCCGAGCCCACCCCACCTCCCGCTACCGCTCCCGTTAAGAACGAGGTCCGATGAGCGAGCGGCGCGCCGGCCCCGGCGAGGACGCGGCCGACGACTGGTTCGCCCCGCCCACCACCGAGCACGACGAAACCATCCAGCACTCGCTGTTCGGCGAGATCCTGGACTGGATGCTGGCGCCGCTGTTGCTGCTGTGGCCGATGAGCATCGCCATCACCTACCTGGTCGCCAAGTCGATCGCCAACCAGCCCTTCGACCACGCGCTCGAAGACAGCGTGACGGTGCTGGCGCAGCAGGTCAAGGAGGTCAACGGCAAGGTCGTCAAGCGCCTGCCCGGCTCGGCGCGCGACATCCTGCGCGCCGACGAGGTCGACAACGTGTATTTCCAGATCCTCGGCCAGAAGGGCGAATACGTCGATGGCGACCGCGATCTGCCGGCCCCGCACGTCGACGACGAGTTCCCGTCCGGCACCGTGCTGTTTCGCAACGACAATCTGCACGGCACCCCGATCCGGATCGCCTTTTCCTACGTCGACCTGCCCGACCCGCGCAGCGAGGAGCCGCGCCAGGCGCTGGTGCAGGTGGCCGAGACGCTCGACAAGCGCGCGCTCTTGGCCAACGAGATCATCAAGGGCGTTATCCTGCCGCAATTCATCATCCTGCCCATCGTGCTGGCGCTGGTCTGGTTCGCGCTGGCGCGCGGCCTGTCGCCGCTGGCCCAGCTGCAAGAGCGCATCCGGGCCCGCCCGCCGGACGATCTGAGTCCGATCGAGTCGGGCCAGGTGCCGGAGGAGATCTCGCCGCTGGTGGGCTCCTTCAACGACATGCTGGCGCGCCTGTCGCTGTCGATCGAGATGCAAAAGCGCTTCATCGCCGACGCCGCGCACCAGATGAAAACCCCGCTGGCCGGCATGCGCATGCAGTCCGAGCTGGCGCTGCGCCAGACCGACCACGGAGAGATCCACCGCTCGCTGGAACAACTGGCGAAAAGCTCGGAGGCGGCCACGCGCCTGGTGAACCAGCTGCTGGCGCTGGCGCGCGCCGAAAACCAGCCGCAGGCCGGCGCCGCGCTGGTGGCGCTGGAACTGGCCGACCTGGCGCGCGGCGTGGTGCAGGACTGGGTGCCGGCCTCGTTCGCCCAGCGCATCGACCTCGGCTTCGAGCAGCCCGACTATCCGGTCGCCATTTCCGGCAACCCGGTGATGCTGCGCGAACTGCTGTCGAACCTGATCGACAACGCGCTGCGCTACTCGCCGGCCGGCGGCAGCGTGACGGTGCGGGTGCGCGCCGAGGCCGGCCACGCCATCGTCGAGGTCGAGGACACCGGGCCGGGCATCGCGCCGGCCGAACGCTCGCACGTGTTCGAGCGCTTCTACCGCATCCTCGGCAGCAGCGCCGACGGCAGCGGGCTGGGGCTGGCGATCGTGCGCGAGATCGCCCAGCAGCACGGCGCCGAAATCGAGGTTTTCAACAACCCGCGCGCGCTCACGCCGAAGATGCCGGGCAGCCTGTTCCGCCTGACCTTCCCTGTGCCGCCGCCGGACGAGCCGGACCACAATGAGCCCTACTATGGATAAGCCCAAGGACCAGCGCGGCGCGGCCGCGCTGCACTGGCGCAAGACGCGCGCGATGTCGGCGCTGCTGTTGCTGCTGTGGTTCCTGACCACCTTCTGCACCGTGTTTTTCGCGCGCGAACTGGCCACCCTGACGCTGTTCGGCTGGCCGCTCTCGTTCTACATGGCGGCCCAGGGCAGCGCGCTGATCTACCTGGCCGTGCTGGGCGTCTACGCCTGGCGCATGCGCCGGCTCGACCAGCAGTACCGGCGCCAACTGTCCAAGGACGGCGCATGAGCACGCCCTTCTTCCGCCGCCTGCGCCGCTACTACCTGCTGTTCGGGGTCGGCTTCGCCTGCTTCCTGGTGGCGCTGGCGGTGCTCGAAAAAGAGGGCATGCCGCGCATCTGGATCGGCTACCTGTTCATGTTCGCCACCATCGTGCTGTACGCCTGCATCGGCGTGCTCAGCCGAACCTCCAACGTCACCGAATACTACGTCGCGGGACGCCGCGTGCCGGCCCTGTTCAACGGCATGGCGACGGCGGCCGACTGGATCTCGGCGGCCAGCTTCATCAGCCTGGCCGGCGGACTCTACCTGCGCGGCTTCGACGGCCTGGCCTACATCATGGGCTGGACCGGCGGCTATTGCCTGGTGGCGCTGCTGATCGCGCCCTTCCTGCGCAAGTTCGGCCAGTACACCATCCCCGACTTCCTGGCCGCGCGCTACGGCGGCGCCGGCGGGCACGGCAAGGCGGTGCGCCTGATCGCCGTCGGCGCCACCATCTTCGTCTCCTTCACCTACGTGGTGGCGCAGATCTACGCGGTCGGGCTGATCGCCTCGCGCTTCACCGGGGTCGATTTCTCGGTCGGCATCTTCCTCGGCCTGGCCAGCATCCTGGTCTGCTCCTTCCTCGGCGGCATGCGCGCCATCACCTGGACCCAGGTCGCGCAATACATCATCATCCTGGTCGCCTTCCTGATTCCGGCCATGTGGCTGGCCGCCAAGCACAGCGGCCACCCGGTGCCGCAGTTCGCCTACGGCAAGGTGCTGACGCAACTGAGCGCGCGCGAAGCCGTGCTGGAAAGCGACCCCAAGGAGCGCGAGGTGCGCGCCATCTTCGCGCGCCGCGCCCAGGACTACGCGGACAAGCTCAAGGGCTTGCCCGGTTCGTGGGAAAAAGGCCGCCTCGACGCCCAGCACTGGCTCGACAAGGTGCGCCTGCACAACGCCTCGCTGCTCGAGGTGCGCGACGCCGAGCGGGCCCTGATCGCCTACCCGAAAACCGTCGACGAGGCGCAGACCCGCTGGGAGGCGGCGCGCGCGGCCAACCTGGCGCGCGCCGAGCCGCTCACGCCGCACGCCGAGCCGTTCCCGGCCGACGACCCGCGCCAGGCCGACATCCAGCGCAACAATTTCCTGGCGCTGGTGTTTTGCCTGATGCTCGGCACCGCCGCCCTGCCGCACATCCTGATGCGCTCCTACACCACGCCGTCGGTGCATGAAACGCGCGTGTCGGTGTTCTGGACCCTGTTTTTCACGCTGCTGATCTACCTGACCATCCCGGCGCTGGCGGTGCTGGTCAAATACGACATCTATACCGCGCTGGTGGGCAGCGACTTCGCCAACCTGCCGGGCTGGGTGTCCTACTGGGCCGGCATCGACAAGCTGACGCCATTGATCAGCATCGTCGACACCAACCACGACGGCGTGGTGCAACTGGCCGAGATCGCCATCGACGCCGACGTGCTGATCCTGGCCACGCCGGAGATCGCCGGCCTGCCCTACGTGATCTCCGGGCTGGTGGCGGCCGGCGGCCTGGCGGCGGCGCTGTCGACCGCCGACGGCTTGCTGATGGCGATCTCGAACGCGCTCTCGCACGACATCTACTACAAGGTGGTCGATTCGAGCGCCTCGACCCAGAAGCGGGTCACGATCTCCAAGCTGCTGCTGCTGGCGGTGGCCTTCACGGCGGCCTACACCGCCTCGCAAAAGCCGGCCGACATCCTCTCGCTGGTCGGCGCCGCCTTCTCGCTGGCCGGCTCGGCCCTGTTCCCGGCCCTGGTGGCGGGCGTGTTCTGGAAGCGCGCCAACCACTACGGCGCCATCGCCGGCATGCTGACCGGCTTCCTGGTGTGCCTGTACTACATGCTGCACGCCAATCCGATGCTCGGCGGCAGCGGCGCCGACCAGTGGTTCCACATAGCGCCGATCTCGGCCGGCATCTTCGGCGTGCCGGCCGGCCTGCTCGCGCTGGTCGTGGTCAGCTGGCTGACCCCGCCGCCCAACCGCGCCACCCAGGCGCTGGTCGACTACCTGCGCGCGCCGGAAGACAAGTAGGCGGCCGGCGGCCGGCAAAACACCGATTCGGCCGGCGGGCGCGGCGAAAATAATGTGGCCGATAAGCGCGCCGCGCCCGCCTTTCGTGGAACAATGCCTTTTTTGCACCCATTCACCGCATTCACTTTTGGAGAAGCCATGTCGTCTGGAAAAATTCTGGTGGCGCAGGGAGGCGGGCCGACCGCCGTGATCAACCAGTCGCTGGCCGGGGTCGCGCTGGAGGCGCGCCGCTTCGGCGGCGACATCACCCGCGTCTACGGCGCGTTGCACGGCGTGCGCGGCATCGTCAACGAGGACTTCATCGACCTGAGCGGCGAAACCACCGCCAACCTGGAACTGGTGGCGGCCACGCCGTCGTCGGCGCTGGGTTCGACGCGCGACAAGCCCGACGTCGCCTATTGCCAGGAAATCTTCAAGGTCTTGCGCGCGCACGAGATCGAACAGTTCTACTACATCGGCGGCAACGACTCGTCCGACACCGTGCGCATCGTCAGCGAGCAGGCGCGGCTGGCGGACTACGCGCTGCGCTGCATGCACATCCCGAAAACCATCGACAACGACCTGGTCGGCAACGACCACACGCCCGGCTTCCCGTCCGCGGCGCGCTTCGTCGCGCAAGCCTTCGCCGGCGCCAACCTCGACAACGCGGCCCTGCCCGGCGTCTACGTCGGCGTCGTCATGGGCCGCCACGCCGGCTTCCTGACGGCCGCCGCCGCGCTCGGACGCAAATTTCCCGGCGACGGCCCGCACCTGATCTACCTGCCCGAGCGCGTCTTCTCGCTCGAGCAATTCCTGCAAGACGTGAAGGCGACCCACGCGCGCCACGGGCGCTGCGTGATAGCGGTGTCGGAGGGCATCCACGACGCCAGCGGCACGGCCATCGCCAGCCTGCTGGCCAAGGACGTCGAGCGCGACGCGCACGGCAACGTGCAGCTGTCGGGCACCGGCGCGCTGGCCGACCTGCTGTGCGACGAGATCAAGGCCAAGCTCGGCATCAAGCGCGTGCGCGGCGACACCTTCGGCTACCTGCAGCGCTCGTTCATGGGTTGCGTGTCCGACGTCGACCAGCGCGAGGCGCGCGAAGTGGGCGAGAAGGCGGTGCAATTCGCGATGTGGGGCGGGCGCGACGGCTCGGTGGCGATCCGCCGCAGCGGCCAGTACGCGACCGAGTACGACCTGCTGGCGCTCGAGGCTGTGGCCGGCAAGACGCGCGTGATGGAGGACGAATTGATCAGCGCCAGCGGCACCGACGTGACGCCGGCCTTCGAACTGTATCTGCGCCCGCTGCTCGGTTCAGGCATGCCGGACGGCTTCCGCCTGCGCGCCGCGCCGGTGGCCAAAATACTCAAGCCTTAACGCCGCACCGGCATCCGTCCTAAGGAGTCATTTTGAAAGTCATCGGTCTTATCGGCGGCATGAGCTGGGAATCAACGATTCCCTACTACCGCCAAATCAACGAGTCGATCAAGGAGCGTCTGGGCGGGTTGCACTCGGCCAAGGTGATCCTCTACAGCGTCGACTTTCACGAAGTCGAGCGATTGCAGCATCGCGGCGACTGGGAAGCAGCCGGCGCCTTGCTGGCGGGCGCCGCGCGCGCCCTCGAAGCGGCCGGCGCGCACTTTCTGGTGCTGTGTACGAATACGATGCACAAGGTCGCCCCGGCGATCGAGGCCGCCGTTGGCATTGCCTTGCTCCACATCGCCGATCCGAGCGCCGCCGAGATCAAGCGCGCCGGCCTGTCGCGGGTCGGCTTGCTGGGCACGCGGTTCACGATGGAGCAGGAGTTCTACACCGAACGGCTGCGCCAGCGGCACGGCCTGCAAGTGCTGATACCGAGCGAGCCGGACCGCGAGATCGTCCACCGCGTCATCTACGAAGAACTCTGCCTCGGGCGGGTCGTCGATAGTTCGCGAACGCAATACCGCCGGATCATGGCCGATCTGGTCGAGCAGGGCGCCGAAGCGATCATCCTTGGTTGCACCGAAATCTCGCTGCTGGTCGAGCCCGGCGACGCCTCGGTGCCCTTGTTCGACACCACGCGCATTCACGCCCTCGCGGCGGCGGAGTGGGCGCTACAGGACGACTCATAGTTTGACCGGCGCGCTTAGTCGCCCGCGTCGGCAAGGTCGAGCCGTCGTTCGATGCGCTCGACCCGGATGATCAGATGATCGAGCCGCTGGTGCGCGCTGGCGACGTCCGGGCGTATGCCTGCGATGCCCTCGTGAATGCAAGCGACGCGCTGATTCAGCTGCGCGACCTGAACCTCCAGCGCCCTCACCCGCAACGTCAGCGCGTCAATGTTGTGCTCGATGCGCGCCTGGCCGTCGAGCAGCGCGCGCAAATGTTCAAGCATCAATTTTTCCATGGTCTCAGTCATGGCGCGACTCCCGTCTGTCCGACCATCATACGCATTTGATGATTCGACGGGCGCCATGGAAAAAGGCGGCCGATCCGCGAGGATGGGCCGCCTTTTTCCGCTTTTTCATTATCCGGCCAATGCGGCCGGCGTGCGCTTACACGACGATGGTCTGGTGCTCGTCGCCGACGCGGGCGCGGATGGCGCCGATGCGCGAGACGTTCTCGCCGGCCGCCTGCAACTGGGCGAAGGCGGCGTCGGCGTTTTCCTTCGACACGATGACGATCATGCCGATGCCGCAGTTGAACACGCGGTGCATTTCGGCGTCGGCCACGCCGCCGTGCTGTTGCAGCCACTGGAACAGCGGCGGCATGGTCCAGGCTTTCGAGTCGAGCTCGGCCACCAGATTGTCTTGCAGCACGCGCGGCACGTTTTCGACCAGGCCGCCGCCGGTGATGTGGACCATGCCCTTCACTTCCATCGATTCCATCAGCGCCAGCAGCGGCTTGACGTAGATGCGGGTCGGCTCCATCAGCACGTCGGCCAGCGGACGGCCGTGGAAGTCGGCGTTCAGGTCCGGCTTGGCCACTTCGATGATCTTGCGCACCAGCGAGTAACCGTTCGAGTGCGCGCCCGACGAGGCCAGGCCCAGCACGACGTCGCCCGGCGTGATCTTCTTGCCGTCGATGATCTTGGCCTTTTCGACCGCGCCGACGGCGAAGCCGGCCAGGTCGTATTCGCCGGCCGGGTACATGCTCGGCATTTCGGCCGTCTCGCCGCCGATCAGCGCGCAGCCGGAAATTTCGCAGCCCTTGGCCACGCCCTTGATGACGTCGGTCGCGGTGGCCACGTCGAGCTTGCCGCACGCGAAGTAGTCGAGAAAGAACAGCGGCTCGGCGCCCTGCACCAGGATGTCGTTGACGCTCATGGCGACCAGGTCGATGCCGACCGTGTCGTGGCGGTTCAGTTCGAACGCCAGCTTGAGCTTGGTGCCCACGCCGTCGGTGCCCGACACCAGCACCGGCTCCTTGAACTTCTTGCTGATCTCAAACAGCGCGCCGAAGCCGCCGATGCCGCCCATCACGCCTTCGCGCATGGTGCGCTTGGCAAACGGCTTGATCGCTTCGACCAGGGCGTCGCCGGCATCGATATCGACACCGGCGTCGCGGTAGGAAAGGGAAACATTAGGAGCTTGGTTCATGGTGTGGTGGCAACGAAGGCGGTAAAATAGAGGGCGACGCCCAACAGGCAAGGATGCTTTTGGGCCGGCTAATCCGCTATTTTATCAAAATGCCCGTCCAGCTGACTTTTTTTAACGCACCCATTTTCCCCACCCCACACCTTTCATGTCATTTCCCCTCACGGCAGAGCAAAAACAAACGGCATTCTGGATCGCGGTGTGGGCCGCCTTCGCGCTGCTGCTGTTCATGCTGGGGCCGGTGCTCACGCCGTTCATCGCCGCCGCCATCCTGGCCTACGCGCTCAATCCCGGGGTCGACCGCCTCGACCATTTGAAGATCGGCCGCTTCGACCTGCCGCGGCCCTTGGCCGTGACGGTGGTGGTGCTGTTGTTTTTCACCGCGCTGACGGCGCTGGCGCTGATCGTGGTGCCGGTGCTGCAAAAGGAGATCCCGCTGCTGCGGGCGCAAATCCCGGTGTTCCTGCACAACGCCAACGAGGTGCTGGGGCCGCGCCTGCGCGAGCTCGGCATCCGCGTGCGGCTCGACGGCACCGGCATCAAGAACCTGGTCTCGCAGCAGCTCGGCGCCGGCGACGAGATCTGGGCCACCGTCCTGGCCTCGGCGCGCATCGGCGGCACCGCCCTGCTCGGCTGGCTGGCGATGCTGGTGCTGGTGCCGGTGCTGATGTTTTATCTGCTGCTCGACTGGCACCCGATGCTCGCGCGCATCGCCTCGGCGGTGCCGCGGCGCTGGATCGGGCGCACCATGGGCATGGCCGAGGAGGTCGACACGCTGCTGGCGCAATACCTGCGCGGCCAGCTCTTGGTGATGCTGGTGCTGGCGCTGTACTACTCGGTGGCGCTGAGCGTGGCCGGCTTCGACGTCGCGCTGCCGGTGGGCATCATCACCGGCCTCTTGGTGTTCATCCCCTACCTCGGCTTCGGCTTCGGCCTGCTGCTCGCGCTGGTGGCGGCGATGCTGCAGTTCACCGGCTGGAGCGGCGTGATCGCGGTGGCCGGCATCTACGGCTGCGGCCAGCTGATCGAGGGCTTTTTCCTCACGCCGCGCCTGGTCGGCGAGCGCATCGGCTTGAATCCGCTGGCCGTCATCTTCGCCCTGCTCGCCTTCGGCCAGCTGTTCGGCTTCGCCGGCGTGCTGCTGGCGCTGCCCGCCTCGGCGGTGCTGATGGTGGCCTTCAAGCATCTTCGCCGCCACTATCTCGACAGCAGCTTCTATAATGCGTGACCTTATGGACATTATTCGAACAAGGCACACGCCATGAAGCAACTGGCGCTCGATCTGGGCGCGGAACAGGTGCAAAGCCTCGACTCGTTCGAGGTCGGGCGCAACGCCGAGCTGACGCAGCTGATGCATCAATTCGCCGCCCGCACCTCGCGCGAGCATTTCGCCTACATCTGGGGCGAGCAGACCGCCGGCAAGAGCCACTTGCTGCGCGCGCTAGGCGCCACGCCCGGCGCGCGCTACATCTCGCCGTTTTCGATCGAGTCCGAATTCGTCTACGCGCCCGAGGTCGACCTGTACCTGCTCGACGACTGCGAAAAGCTGTCGCCGCTGGCGCAGATCGACGCCTTCGCGCTGTTCAACCAGATCCGCGAGCACGGCGCCTTCATGGTCTCGAGCGGCGCGGTGGCGCCGGCCATGCTGCCGGTGCGCGAGGATCTGCGCACGCGCATGGGCTGGGGCCTGATCTACCAGTTGCACGGCCTGTCCGACGACGAGAAGGTGGCCGCGCTGACCCATGCGGCGGCGGCCCGCGGCTTGACGCTGTCGACCGGCGTGTTACCCTATCTGCTGTCCCATTTCCAACGCGACATGCGCTCGCTGTCGACGATGCTGGACTCCCTCGATCAATATTCCCTGGAAACCCAACGCCCGATCACGCTGCCGCTTCTGCGCGAGTGGTTGCAGGCGCAAGCGAAATAACAACATGAATCTGGCCCTGTTCGACCTCGACCACACCCTGCTGCCCATCGACTCCGACCATGAATGGGGCGAATTCCTGGTGCGCGTCGGCGCCGTCGACGGCGCCACCTTCGCCAAGCGCAACGACGCCTTCTTCGCCCAGTACCAGGCCGGCACGCTGGACCCGGTCGAATACCTCGAATTCGCGCTCGGCACGCTGGCCGCCTTCCCGCGCCCGCGCCTGGACCAGCTGCAGGCGCAATTCATGGCCGAGGTGATCGAGCCGGCGATCCTGCCGCCGGCGCGCGCGCTGCTGCAGAAACACCGCGACAGCGGCGACCTGCTCGCCATCATCACCGCCACCAACGCCTTCGTGACGGCGCCGATCGCCAAGGCGCTCGGGGTCGAGCACCTGATCGCGGCCACGCCGCAGCTTGATTCCGACGGCCGCCCGACCGGCAAGCTGCTCGGCACGCCGACCCAGGGCGCCGGCAAGGTGGTCCACACCGAAGCCTGGCTACATAGCATGGGCAAGACCCTGGACAGCTTCGAGCGCAGCCATTTCTACAGCGATTCGCACAACGACATTCCGCTGCTCTCCGTCGTCACCGACCCGGTGGCGACCAACCCCAACGCCGCGCTGACAGCGCACGCATCGACCCACGGCTGGCCATTACTCCATTTATTCAATGATTAAGAAATTCATCCGCAAAATCCTCGGCGTCAAAAGCCAGCCGGCGCGCGACGCCACCGCGCCGGTCGTGCTCGGCCCGCAGCAGCACGGCATCGATCCGAAGCTGGTGTCCTCGAACGCGATCCGCGTCACCAGCAGCTTGCAGGAAGCCGGCTTCGAAGCCTTCGTGGTGGGCGGCGCGGTGCGCGACCTGCTGCTGGGCGTCAAGCCGAAGGACTTCGACATCGCCACCAACGCCACGCCCGAGCAGGTCAAGCGCCTGTTCCGGCGCGCCTTCATCATCGGCCGCCGCTTCCAGATCGTGCACGTGATGTTCGGCCAGGACTTGCTGGAAGTGACGACCTTCCGCGGCGCCGGCTCCGACACCGCGCCCAAGGACGAGCACGGCCGTGTGCTGCGCGACAACAACTTCGGCCTGCAGCACGAGGACGCGCTGCGGCGCGACTTCAGCATCAACGCCATGTACTACAACCCGGCCACCCAGGAAGTGCTGGACTACCACGGCGGCATCGAGGACATCCGCGCCAAGACCTTGCGCATCATCGGCCAGCCGGAGGCGCGCTACCGCGAAGACCCGGTGCGCATGCTGCGCGTGGTGCGCTTCGCCGCGCGCCTGAAATTTTCCATCGAGCCGGCCACGGCCGCGCCGATCCGCGTGATGGCGCCGCTGATCGACAACGTGCCGGCCGCGCGCGTGTTCGACGAGATGCTGAAGTTGCTCATGAGCGGACACGCGCTGGCCTGCCTGCAACAGCTGCGCAAGGAGGGCCTGCACCACGGCCTGCTGCCGCTGCTCGACGTGGTGCTCGAGCAACCGCTCGGCGCGCGCTTCGTCACGCTGGCGCTCGATTCGACCGACACCCGCATCGCCGCCGGCAAGAGCGCCTCGCCGAGCTTCCTGTTCGCCTCGCTGCTCTGGCACCAGGTACTGGAAAAATGGGACGCCTACCGCGCCGCCGGCGAATCGACCATTCCCGCGCTGCACCTGGCGGCCGACGAAGTGCTCGACTCGCAAATCGAAAAGCTGGCCTTGCAGCGCAAGATCGGCTCCGACATGCGCGACATCTGGTCGATGCAGCCGCGCTTCGAGCGCCGCGTCGGCAAGGCGCCGCAGAAACTGCTCGAACATCCGCGCTTCCGCGCCGGCTACGACTTCCTGCTGCTGCGCTGCGCCGCCGGCGAGATCGACGCCGAGATCGGCGAATGGTGGACCACGTTCTACGAGGGCGACCTGGACGCGCGCGAAAACCTGCTGACCCGCCCGGTGGAAAGCTCCGGCGCGCCGCGCAAAAAGCGCCCGCCCCGGCGCGCGCCGCGCAGCAAAGTCGCGGCCGACGTCACCGACGGCGAATAACGCGACGTCGGCTTGCCCGCAGTGACGACACGGATCGCCTACATCGGCATCGGCGCCAACCTGGGCGACGCGCGCGCCAACGTGGCCGACGCCATCGCGCGCCTGGCCGCCCTGCCCGCAAGCACGCTGCTGGCGGCATCCAGCCTGTACCGCACCGCGCCGATCGACGCCGGCGGCGACGACTACCTCAACGCCGTCGCCAAGATCGACACCACGCTGGCGCCGCACGACCTGCTGCAAGCGCTGCACGACATCGAGCAGGCGCACGGGCGCGAGCGGCCGTACCGCAACGCGCCGCGCACGCTCGACCTGGACTTGCTGCTCTACGGCGACGAGATCATTGCCTCGGCCACGCTGCAAGTGCCGCATCCGCGCCTGCACGAGCGCGCCTTCGTACTCGTTCCGCTGCTCGAACTGGCGCCCGACCTGGACCTGCCCGGCCTCGGCCCGGCCCATCAATTCCTCGGCGCGGTGGCCGACCAGGCCGTCACCCGAATCGCCTGATCCATGCAAATTCCCGTCATCGTACAAACCGTCGTCTTGCTGACGCTGTCCAACGTCTTCATGACGTTCGCCTGGTACGGCCACCTGAAAAACTTCGCCGGCAAGGCCTGGTGGCTGGCCGCGCTGGCGAGCTGGGGCATCGCGCTGTTCGAATACCTGCTGCAAGTGCCGGCCAACCGCATCGGCTACGGCGAATACAGCCTGGCGCAGCTCAAGATCGCGCAGGAGGCCATCACGCTGATCGTGTTCGTGCCGTTCGCGATGCTCTACATGAACCAGCCGTTCAAGCTCGACTACGTCTGGGCCGCCCTGTGCCTGGTCGGCGCGGTCTACTTCATCTTCCGCGGCTAACGGACTCGACAGCGTCTGGTTACAATGCTGGCTTCGCCGGCCCCACCCATTTTCTAAAGGATTGCCATGTCTGGATATTTAAAAGGTAGCGAGCTGGCCGCCAACAACCCGGCCGCGCCGGCGCCAGCCCCGGCCCCGGTCAAGCTGCCCACGGCCAAGGCGGTCACGATTCCGTCCCTGCTCGCGCTGCGCGGCGCCGGCCAGAAGATCACCATGCTGACCTGCTACGACGCCAGCTTCGCCTCCCTGATGGAGCGCTGCGGCGTCGAAGTGCTCTTGATCGGCGATTCGCTCGGCATGGTCTGCCAGGGCCACGACTCGACCTTGCCGGTGACGCTGGCCGACATCGCCTACCACACCGCCGCCGTGGCGCGCGGCAGCAAGACGCCACTGATCCTGGCCGACATGCCGTTCGGCACCTACGCGACGCCGGAGACGGCCTTCGCCAACGCCGTGCAACTAATGCAGGCCGGCGCCCACATGGTCAAGCTCGAAGGCGGCGCCTGGCTGGCCGACACCGTGCGCTTCCTGACCGAGCGTTCGGTGCCGGTGTGCGCCCACCTCGGCCTGACGCCGCAATCGGTGCATCAGCTGGGCGGCTACAAGGTGCAAGGCAAGACGCTCGAGAGCGCCGACCTGCTCAAGGCCGACGCCCTGAAACTGCAAGCGGCCGGCGCGGCTCTCTTGGTGCTGGAAGCGATTCCGAGCCAGCTCGGGCGCGAAGTGACGCAACTGCTGTCAATCCCGACGATCGGCATCGGCGCCGGCCCGGACTGCTCGGGACAAGTGCTGGTGATGCACGACCTGCTCGGCGTGTTCCCCGGCCGCAAGGCGCGCTTCGTGAAAAATTTCATGGACGGCCAGACCAGCATCGACGGCGCGGTGCAAGCCTACGTCGGCGCGGTCAAGGACGGCAGTTTTCCGGGGCCGGAACACTGCTTTTAAAACTGAATGAAAAGGCCCAGTAACATTGAAAGAATAAATGCAAGCACAGTTATCAGTCGAGTTGGCAATAGCCGCTAGCCCCACCGTTTAGGAAAGTACTTAGCTGCAGCACCGCTTATATTTTTTCCCGCTGCCACAAGGGCATGGATCATTGCGGCCAACCTTGGGTTGCGTGCGAGGAAGCGTAAGCGCGCGGAGATCATTGCGGGAGACATTCGACTTACGGACCATGTGGACTGTCGCCACCTCGAGCGAATCGTCTTTGGTCCAGGGAAAATCAAGCATAACTCCAATACGCATATTGCCGCTGGCGGGGTCCACAACGACGCCAAACCAGCGAGATGCCCGCTGCACGTATTTACGCCTCGCGCAGTGATCGAGAAGGTGGTCGCGGGCCGCCCGCTCGGGACGCGGCGAGCAGTGGAACGTCAGGCCAATGCCGTTTTGCATCTGCACGGTGAAATCGTGTGGAAGTCCATCGAGCCTGGACAGCCTTGAAATTTCATCAATCGCAGCGCTCCCCTGCTTGACCGAATAGCCGTTCATCCCGAGGATTGCAAATCCCAATTCAACCATGCCAGGATCTGGATGGCGCTCGATGCTTTTTAAGAGCTTGCCAAAAGCTGTCTGGTCGAACAGGGTCAGCAGTCCCGGCGGCGTCCACGGGGCTGCCAGCCCGTCCCGGCGAGCCAACATCGAAAGCTCCAAATCGATACCGAAGTCATCCCACAGATGGAAGAGGTTGGCCTCCTCGCTCATCCACAGATTGTGCGCTAGGTGAAAGCCCAAAATGTTGAGTTCGTGAGACGCCATCACTTGGTCGGCGTATGCGCAACGGCGGTCGAGATAGCTCAAGAAATGAAGTGGCGAGCTTAGCATTTCGGCCATCGCGTCCAGAAGGAACACGTCCATCACCAGTGGCGGCGCGACACGCGCCACTGGGTCAAACTTCAAGAATTGGCGCGCCTGCGCCGCCAGAGCGGGATAGTGGTCAGCCACCAAGCAAACGACGAACACTTTCTCGATGTTCGGCTGCTCGATCGTGCGGCCGTCGGGGGCGACCAGCTTTATCGACGAGTCAAAAAGCATTTGCGCGCAATCCATCCCTTGGTCGCACGCGTCTTGGACGGCTGCGGCGAAATCCACCTCGATCTGTTTTTCGTTGCCCTGCCGAGCCGCCGCCGTCAACTGCTTGGACTTCGCTTGCAGGACGATCGCGAGTTTCGAGAAAACGACCAAAACATCAATCTCGCCGGCCACAACTGTCGAGCGCATAAGCTTCACGTTGAGCAGGGTCCGCGGCACCCCGAATACAGACGCCAAGCGTTCCTGGGCAAACTCCTCAGTGAACTTACCTCGGTTGTCCGCTGCGGTGGGGCGATATGCCTTGTCGCCAAGCATCCAAAAATACGGAGCTTGGTAGAGGACTTCATAAAGATCGACTGAGTTGAATACAACGTAGCGCTCGCCCCTGCGCAGCACTGGCATGATCGCCGCAGTATTCCTCGAATCCACTTTGACGAACTGCTCGTTAAAGTCGCCAACTGGGTAAGAAAACGCGCGCAGCACTTGCTCGCAGACCTCGGCCGGCACCTTTGCAGTCATCGCGATGTCGGCTGCCGAAAACGTGAAAATATCCAGCGGCGATTCGATCTTCTCGAAATCGCCCCGCGCCCTCGCATTTGCCGCGCTGGCTTGCTCGTCGATGGTTCGGGCCACCGCACGAGCTATGATCGCGGCCTCCTTCATCGAGAACTCCATGTTCTTTACGATCCAATCGTCGTCGGCGCCATACCTCACTGGGGCAAAATCCCGGTATTGGAAGGCGAATGCGCTCTCCCCGCTATAAAAAATCGCTTCCCGCATCGAAACGCCACTGCTGATTGGGTCGGGCGCGCGCGTTGCGCTTTCGCTGCCGCCTGCAAACAGTTCTCTCATGGATGCCATGATCGGCGCGTTCATGGCCTCGTGAATCTCTTCTGAAAGCTCCCTGCTCCGACGGACATAAGCCTCAATGATTTCGCTGCTTGGCTCCGTGAAATCCATCGCCCCCTTCACCCAAAGCCCAATAAGAACGTTCATTTCGTTTCGGGCCAGCCTGGACGGAGTGTAAAGTTTGAGCATGTCCTCGGGCGTGGCTTCGTCGAGGTAGCCAATCATGTTATCCGCCATGCACATGTGGGCGATAGCGTGGACAAACCCCGGCGAGCGGCACAGGACGGCCAAATCTGCGAACACATCGTCTTCCGCACGCGGAGCACGGCGGCTCACCAGCAGCCTGTCGCTCTGCTCCACAATTGTGGGAATGCTGGATATTTTCTTGCTCACTGCGGGCTCCTCGAATTGCTGTTTACGGCACACGATCACTACAAAAAAGATGCCAAAAAGCATCGGCATGATACTCTTAGCAATACATGATTGTGTCACAGAGCGCCATCCGACTAGGCTTAGACTTTGCCAAACACAACTAGCAACTTGGAGACGCCAGTGTCGGACCCCGTAAAACTTCCACAGGTCAATGAATCCCAGAGGATCGGTAGATTAGCGGAAAAATCTTTTGGTGCGAACATGCCAAATGACTGGGCCTCCACGAATTTAGGCGGCACGGAGGATTTTGGATTCGATTTCCAGATCCAAGATCTCCGCGAGGGCTACGCGCGCAATATTTTCAGGGTCCAGCTCAAGGGCACGCTACATCCAAGTATCAATACCACGGGAGAGTTCTACTCCATCGAGCTAAGCACTAGCACCGTTAACTATTATCGGCAAACCAGCGAGCCTGTGCTTTTGGTACTTGCGGATCTCACCGTCGCCCCTGACGTTCCCAAAAATTGTCTGCTTTATTACGTCTGGATTCATGAGGAGTTGCGACGAGTAAGTCTGGACAAGGACAGCGTGACGCTTCGGATTCCCGTTGCAAATCAACTCACAAATTCGAGCAACCTTTCCGGCGAAGTGGAGCGAATCCTCAAACTTGGCCGGGTAGGGCAAGCGCTGGACGTCTCGATGGAGGCACGGCGCCCCGATTTGAGCGACGACGATCGCGCCACCATGATTGGAAACATTCCGGCAAACTTCGCGGAGCGTGGCGGTGGATTCTTTGACGTGATGGCTGAAAATCCAGAGGAATCCTGGCCGAGCCCAAGGGCCGGAACAATGCCATGGCATTTCCGCGACGCGGACCACCACCTAAAAGACGGAGATGCGGTCAGCGCCGCAGCAAATCTCGACGAAGCTGAAACATTGCTACAAAGTGCGGTTCCCTTGGAGCGATCAGACTACTGGCATTTACGTGGTCGCCTATACCAACTGCTGGGCGATGAAACCGCTTCTCGAGATGCCTATGCTGAATCCGCAAGCGTTCCGAATAGTCCGCCAAAAAATATAGCATCGTGGGCAGAGAGCGAAATCCGACTGCTTTACCGTGAGAATGTCGATGGCGCGGTCGACCTTTCACACGTCTTAGCCAAGTTAACCGATACCAGCCCGATGACCTTGGGCATGCGAGCTCGCGTTCTTGCTGCGGAGGGAAAGTTTACCGAGGCCTTGGAATGCGCCAACTCCTTTGATGGGGTCGAAAGCCTGATGGCAAAGG
The DNA here is from genome assembly GCA_014379395.1 of Burkholderiaceae bacterium. Classification (GTDB taxonomy): domain Bacteria; phylum Pseudomonadota; class Gammaproteobacteria; order Burkholderiales; family Burkholderiaceae_D; genus Janthinobacterium. The sequence goes on along the minus strand of JACMLV010000437.1, from coordinate 3,440 downwards.
CGATTATCTATTGCATGCAAAGCGACTTTGAGCAAACTCTTGATGTTTGCGCGCAGGGCTTGGCGCAAAGCACTTCGATCAAGAATGGCAAGCAGCTTTTCCTGATGCTTCGCGCCAGGTCTAGATTCAGTCTGGCGCTTAAGCTCACATCCAGTGACTACGACGTGCATCTGCCGCCCTCTGGACCAGCCAAGACGGACATTGACCTGCTCGTGCAGGTGTGGGATGACGTGCAAGCGGCAGTCAAAGAATTCCAGCGTGTCGGCTGGCCTCCGAACATCGACTACTTGGCCGACATTTGGAGCGCATCCTCGATCATCCTTGGAAAACAAAAAGAAGCATTGCCGCTCATAAGAAGCGCAGGCAACGCGAGACCTCATTTGGCCAACCTCCAGAAGGCACTTGAGTTGATCGCTACCCACTGTGGCGATCTAAAATTAGCGCTCGAGGCGAACATGCGGTTGCCATTCGAGGACCTCGTCGCCAGCCATCGGGTCACTTTCCTCCACAATCTAAAACGCGATGACGAGTGCGTGGAGTTCTTCGAACAATCGCTGCCTCGGCTGAACATTGATCTCCCGTCTTTTGGAGAGGCCGCAGCGATGGCATCGCTTTCGGCACACCGCATCGTCAGAACCAGCCAACAGGACCAGTGGCTTTCAACCCTAAACACGCACACGCATTTGAAGCCATACGCCGCGCTGGTTGAATATTTTGTGACGGTCGAGGACAACGGTTTGGCAAGCGACGCTGCTGCCGCCAAGCTATGGAAGAGCTACAAAGAGCTTGGGCAACCGATCGCCATAGCCCAACAGCTTATTGGCATTCTCGATCCATCCACTCCGACCGAGGCGCAGAAATGCAAGGAGGTGGCAAACAGACTGACGTCCGCATCGTTGCTGAACCTTCGAGTCTCCCTGCTGCTCGCTCAGGCTTTGGCAAATCTTCGCGAGTGGCAGGCGCTCCTTGACCTCTGCGCGGATGCTCAACGGCGCTTTTCGGAGAATTCACGCTTGGCCGCATATAGGGCTTTGGCCCTCGAAAAGCTGGGCCATACGTCCGAAGCATTGGGCGCATTGAAAACATTGATGGCCCAAGGCGTGTCGGACCCTTTGGCTGTCAACACCTACATCAATATCGTTGTCCGGTGCGGTTTTGGGCAAGAGGCTATCACCACTGTGTCCTCCATCCTTTCGACGGCGGACACAAAGGACAAAAAGCTCGACTCCTTGCGGCTGCTTTTCAACCTCGTCCACATGGCAGATCCCTCCGATGCCCGCGTCTTTGATTTCGCCCTCAGATACGGCGAGCTCTGTGACCAAGCGGATGAAATCGAAGAAGGCATGTTTTTGTCCATGATTCTTCGAGCGAGATTATCGATGGCGGCCGCGTCGGAAAAAATAGACAACGGCAAGCTAAACACAAGGTTCGACGCCTTCTTTGCGAAGTTCCCCGAGTCGAAGATCATCCGCAAAAGCGAGGTATCCGAAAACGCCAGCAGCGAAGAAATCATGCAAACGATAAAGAGGATCGTGGGGCATGATATGTTCGATCAAGAACGCATCAACCATCAAACAAAGCTCGCGCGCGAATTGCAGCGAGGCGAGATGCCATTTCCTTACGCTTGGCGTGCTCGACACATCTTGATGAATGTTGGGGATCTTCCCTTGCTCTGGGAAATTGGAAAGCATTCAAAGCACGGCGAGCGCCAGTATCAACTGGTCATGGCATCGCACGAATGGCAAGCCGTTCCGCTATTGGACATGCAAAAAAAATTCCGCTGCTGGACTTCACTGCTCTTCTCGTCACCCATGATTTGGGACTCTTCGAGCTCCTGTTCCAAATTTTCCCAAAAATCGCGATCGCACAAGCCACAGTCGCCGAACTGGCCAAATTAGCCACGCCCTTCTTGGGTGGTGCCATGCGAGACAAGTGCGCCAATCTGTTGCAAACGCTAAGAGTAAATTTTGAGAGGATTCTACAACCTCATGCCGTGAAGCCGCCAGAAAACAACTACCTTCATTGGCCATCGGAAGAAATAAAGATGATTGCGGAGAGGGAAGAATTTCAACTCTATTCCGACGATCTTTTCTTCCGGATTTACTGCGCCGAAGACCGCCCCAATGTCATGGTGCTTTGCACGCTGGATATCATCAGCGCGCTCGTGGATTCTGGAGCGCTAGCGATATGCGATGCGGCTCAAAAAATTGCAACGCTATGTTCTTGGAAAGTCGGGATCTCCATTGAACCTAGATATGTTGCTTACGCAATCCCCGCCTCGGTTGACAAGGCAAAGTCGCTGAATGAGGCGATCAAATTCCTTCGTGCAGACGCCAACGCGATGGCTGTGCTCAACAGAATTTGGGACCCGGCCAAATCGTTTCAAGAGAGTTTGGCGGGCGCCAGTGTGCTCCTGTCACACATCATTCAAGCCCCCAGCACTTCACCGAATAAAATGGCATCAGTCATGGACATCTGGTGCGCAAAAGCAAAGCTCCGGACTGACTCGGAAGGCCCGATCGACAACATCGCCCTGTTGGTGGCTTCGACCGCCATGCGCCTAGCCGAAACTGATGCGGATTTTTCCGCACAGCTTCGGTCCGTCTACTTTGCGCTTGTCGAGATGGAACATGGCGACAAGATGGACGAGCGCAAAGAAAAGGATGCGATTGTCGCGCTTGGCTACATGAGTGCCGAAATTGATGTGTCGAGCGGATTGGAGGGGGGCAGGCGACTGCGCGTCAAAATCGGTGCCGCATTTACGCCCGGCACCAGCGAAGAGGAGGCGTTCTTGCGCGGCTACGCAAACGCCTCGCAAGATACCGCATTAAAGACAACCCAAAAACAGTAATTCTTTGATCCTCGCCCACGAGCAAGGCTCGTATTTGAATCACCACTCATCGTTTATACTCGGCACATCACGCCGCTAACAGATTGAAACCTGCTGGGCGTCCCCGGCCGCAAGGCGCGCTTCCTCAAGAACTTCATGGACGGCCAGACCAGCATCGATGCCGCCGTGCAAGCCTACGTCGGCGCGGTCAAGGACGGCAGCTTTCCGGGGCCAGAACACTGCTTCTGAAAATTTTCGCGCTGCTGGCTAGAATACGGAAAGGGATCGCCGCTAGTTCGGGAGTCAGCCATGTCGAATGATCAGAAACACAAGCCCATGCCGCCCCCGTGCGACGCGAGGGAATATGAAGATTTCCTGCGCCGCAGCGTCGAGGCCGGCATGGCCTCTGCGCGAGCCGGCCGCGGCATCCCAAATGATCAGGTTGAAGCCGAATTTGCCGCAAGGCGCGCCAAGGCACAAGCCGACATTGAAGCGAACAATCGCCGCCGGTCACGGCGATAGCCCCTACACCAACAACATCAAATGCTCGCGCTCCCATGAGCTGATGACACGGCTGTAGGTCGCAAATTCCAACTCCTTGACCTCGCAG
>JACMLV010000436.1 GCA_014379395.1 Burkholderiaceae bacterium | reverse complement strand
TGCGCGGCGCGCTCGGCGAGCGCGGCCACAACAACGTCACGGTCGAGATGGCGATGCGCTACGGCTCGCCGTCCCTGCCCGAGGTGCTGGCCAAGCTGAAGGCCGAGAACGTCGACCGGGTTTTGATCCTGCCCGCCTATCCGCAATATTCGGCCACCACCACCGGCTCGATCTACGACGCCGTGTTCGCCTTCTACGCCAAGGTGCGCAACCTGCCGGAGCTGCGCTTCGTGAAGAACTACCACGGCCACGACGGCTACATCGACGCGCTGCGCGACTCGGTGCTGAACCACTGGGACGCCAATGGCCGCCCCGACAAGCTGGTGTTGAGCTTCCACGGCGTGCCCAAGCGCACCTTGCTGCTGGGCGATCCGTACCACTGCGAATGCATGAAGACCGCGCGCTTGTTGGCCGCCAAGCTGGGCCTGGCGCAGGACCAGTACCTGGTGACGTTCCAGTCGCGCTTCGGCAAGGCCGAGTGGCTGCAGCCGTACACCGCGCCGACGGTGCAGCAACTGGCGCGCGACGGCGTCAAGCGGATCGATCTGCTGTGCCCCGGCTTCACCAGCGATTGCCTTGAGACGTTGGAGGAGATCGCGATGGAGGTGGGCCATGATTTCGAGGCCGCCGGCGGCGAGCATTTCCACTACATTCCCTGCCTGAACGAGGCGCCGGCCTGGATCGCGGCGCTGGCCGAAATCGCCGAGGCGCACGTGATCGGCTGGCCGACGATGCTGAGCCCAAGCCAGCGCGAAGCGGACAAGAAGCACGCCGAAACCGGGCGCGCCCAAGCGCTGCGCATCGGCGCGCCGAACTGACCCCCGGGTGGCAAAGCGGCCGCCGGCGCGGGTGGCGCTGTTAAAATAGCCAGTTGCGCGATGCGCCGGCCGCGCCAAAATGCGCAAGAGTGCTCTTAACCCCTTGAAACAACAGGATATAGCCCCATCTGGCCGAAGTGCTGCACGGAAGTAAAGTCTAACCAATATTGTAGGGAGCTCTAGATGCAAGAACAGGAAAACCAAGCCGTACCTAATTCGCAGGCGGACGCCGCCGCGGCTCAGCCGGCGCCAGCGGTGCCGGCCGAGCCGACTCTGGAAGAGCAGCTGGCCAGTACCGAGGCGCGTCTGGCCGAGATGCAGGACGCGTTCATGCGCGCCAAGGCCGATGGCGAGAACATCCGCCGCCGGGCCCAGGAGGATGTCGCCAAGGCGCACAAATTCGCCGTCGAGAGCTTCGCCGAGGCGATGGTGCCGGTCAAGGACAGCCTGGAGATGGCGCTCAGCGTGGACACCCCGTCGATCGAGTCGCTCAAGGAAGGCGTCGAGATGACGCTCAAGCAGCTGAACTCCGCCTTCGAGAAGAACCGCCTGGTCGAGGTGCTGCCGGCGCAGGGCGACAAGCTCGATCCGATGAAGCACCAGGCCGTCGCCGTGGTGCCGGCCGAGCAGGAAGCCAACACCGTCGTGTCGGTGCTGCAAAAGGGCTATATGATCGCCGACCGCCTGCTGCGCCCGGCCATCGTCACCGCCGCGCAAGCAAAATAAAAATCCGGCGCGCAACAGGTGAAAACACTTGAAAGCGCGCAGTTATTCCACATATAAGCTGCATCTGAACTTACGCAAAGAAGGAACAAAATCATGGGTAGAATTATCGGTATCGATCTGGGGACGACGAACTCCTGCGTTTCCATCATGGAAAACGGTCAACCAAAGGTAATCGAGAACGCAGAAGGCGCGCGCACCACGCCGTCGATCATCGCCTATCAGGACGACGGCGAAATTCTGGTCGGCGCGCCGGCCAAGCGCCAGGCGGTCACCAATCCGAAGAACACGCTGTTCGCCGTCAAGCGCCTGATCGGTCGTAAGTTCGACGAAAAGGAAGTCCAAAAAGACATCGGCCTGATGCCTTACCAGATCATGAAGGCCGACAACGGCGACGCCTGGATCGGCGTGCGCGACAAGAAGCTGGCGCCGCCGCAAATCTCCGCCGAAGTGCTGCGCAAGATGAAGAAGACGGCCGAGGACTACCTCGGCGAGGAAGTCACGGAGGCGGTCATCACCGTGCCGGCCTACTTCAACGACTCGCAGCGCCAGGCCACCAAGGACGCCGGCCGCATCGCCGGCCTGGACGTCAAGCGCATCATCAACGAGCCGACCGCGGCCGCGCTGGCCTTCGGCCTCGACAAGACCGAAAAGGGCGACCGCAAGATCGCCGTGTATGACTTGGGCGGCGGCACCTTCGACGTGTCGATCATCGAGATCGCCGACGTCGACGGCGAAAAGCAGTTCGAAGTGCTCTCGACCAACGGCGACACCTTCCTCGGCGGCGAGGACTTCGACCAGCGCATCATCGATTACATCATCGAAGAGTTCAAGAAGATCAACGGCCTGGACCTGAAAAAGGATCCGATCGCGCTGCAACGCATCAAGGCTTCGGCCGAGCGCGCCAAGATCGAACTGTCGTCGTCGCAGCAAACCGAAATCAACGAGCCGTACATCGCGATGGCCAACGGCGCGCCGGTCCACCTGACCTTGAAGATGACGCGCGCCAAGCTCGAGTCGCTGGTCGAGGAACTGATCAACGCGACCATGGAGCCTTGCCGCACCGCGATCAAGGACGCCGGCGTGAAGGTGTCCGACATCGACGACATCATCCTGGTCGGCGGCATGACCCGCATGCCCAAGGTGCAGGAAAAAGTCAAAGAGTTCTTCGGCAAGGATCCGCGCAAGGACGTCAACCCGGACGAGGCGGTCGCCGTCGGCGCCGCGATCCAGGGCTCGGTCCTGTCGGGCGAGCGCAAGGACTTGCTGCTGCTGGACGTGACGCCGCTGTCGCTGGGCATCGAAACCCTGGGCGGCGTGATGACCAAGATGATCCATAAGAACACCACCATTCCGACCAAGTTCAGCCAGGTGTTCTCGACGGCCGACGACAACCAGCCGGCCGTGACGATCAAGGTCTACCAGGGCGAGCGCGAAATCGCGACGGCCAACAAGATGCTGGGCGAGTTCAACCTCGAGGGCATCGCGCCAGCGGCGCGCGGCCTGCCGCAGATCGAGGTCAGCTTCGACATCGACGCGAACGGCATCCTGCACGTCGGCGCGAAGGACAAGGCGACCGGCAAGGAGAACAAGATCACCATCAAGGCGAATTCGGGATTGTCGGAAGCCGAGATCGACAAGATGGTCAAGGACGCCGAGGCCAACGCCGAAGACGACAAGAAGGTGATCGAACTGGTCACCGCGCGCAACCAGCTCGATGCGCTGGCGCATTCGGTGCGCAAGTCGCTGGCCGAGTACGGCGACAAGCTCGACGCGGGCGACAAGGACAGCATCGAGGCCGCGCTGAAGGGCGCCGAGGATGCGATGCGCGCCGACGACAAGGCGAAGATCGACAGCGCCAGCGAGACGTTGATGACGGCCTCGCAGAAGCTCGGCGAGAAGATGGCCGCCGATGCACAGGCGGCGCAGGCCGCGGCTGGCGAAGCGGCGCAGAACCCGGGGCAGAACGCGAGCGGGCAACAGGCCAAGCCCGCCGACGACAACGTCGTCGATGCGGACTTCAAGGAAGTCAAGCGCGGCTGAGCTCTCGCGG
>JACMLV010000435.1 GCA_014379395.1 Burkholderiaceae bacterium | reverse complement strand
GGTGCACATCGTCGGCTTGCAGATCGACGAAAACAATGCGGCCCTCACCAAGGGACTGGAGCGCACCCGCGCCGGGCGCGATGCGCGCGGGCGGGAGATCGCGTCGCAACTGGCGGCGGCCGGCATTCCGGACGCTTACGAAGGCGCGCTCAAATTCGTCGGCAACCCCGACCTGATGTCGCGCACCCATTTCGCCCGCTATATCGTCGAGTGCGGCAAGTGCGCGAATCTGCCGGAGGTGTTCCGCAAGTATCTGGTGGAGGGCAAGCCGGGCTTCGTGCCGCACCGCTGGGCCGCGTTGACCGACGCGGTCGGCTGGATCCGCGGCGCCGGCGGCATCGCCGTGATCGCCCATCCGGGCCGCTATCCGCTCAGCGACCTGGCGCAGGGCGCGCTGTTCGACGAGTTCAAGCAGCTCGGCGGCAGCGCCATCGAGGTCGTCACCGGCAGCCACACCTTTGATCAGTATCCGCAGTACGCGCGGCTGGCCAACGACTACGGCTTCCTGGCCTCGCGCGGCACCGACTTCCACGCGCCGGACGAGTCGCGCACCGACTTCGCGCTGCTGTCGGCGCTGCCGTCCAACGTCAAGCCGGTCTGGCACGACTGGTTCTAGATAGTAATCACACAATTGCTTACAAAAGCCATACTTGTTTTTTTACGGCAACACCCCGATTATGTGCGGCATATACGAGGAGGCTGTTTATGAAGCGAATCATTCTATTTATCGCCACCAACCTGGCCGTGATGCTGGTGTTGTCGATCACGCTCAATTTGCTGGGCGTGGGAAGCAACATTTCCGGCGCCGGCCTGAACATCGGCAATCTGATGGTGTTCTCGCTGGTGGTCGGCTTCACCGGCGCGATTTTCTCGCTGTTGATCAGTAAACCAATGGCGAAGTGGTCGACCGGCGCGCGCGTCATCGAGACGCCGACCTCGAGCACGGAAACCTGGCTGCTGCAAACGGTGGAGCGGCTGGCCCAGCGCGCCGGCATCAAGATGCCCGAGGTGGCGGTCTACGACGGCGAGCCGAACGCCTTCGCCACCGGCGCGTTTAAAAACTCGGCGCTGGTGGCGGTGTCGACTGGGCTGCTGCAGGGCATGACGAAGGAGGAGGTCGAGGCGGTGCTGGGCCACGAGATCGCCCACGTCGCCAACGGCGACATGGTGACGCTGACCCTGATCCAGGGCGTGGTCAACACCTTCGTCGTGTTCTTGGCGCGCGTGGTCGGCTATTTCGTCGACAAGGTGCTGCTGCGCAGCGGCGACCGCGGCCCCGGCATCGGCTACACGATCACGGTGATGGTGTGCGAAATCCTGTTCGGCCTGCTGGCCTCGATCATCGTGGCCTGGTTTTCGCGCCAGCGCGAATTCCGCGCCGACGCCGGCTCGGCCAAGCTGCTCGGCAGCGGCACGCCGATGGTGCACGCGCTGGCGCGCCTGGGCGGGCTGGCGCCGGGCGAGCTGCCGCAGTCGATGGCGGCGCTCGGCATCAGCGGCGGCCACAGCGGCTGGTCGGCCCTGTTCGCCACCCATCCGCCGATCGAACAGCGCATCGCCGCCCTGACTGGCGTACAATCTTGATGTTTTTATCAACCCGGGGCATGCCGCGCATGTCCCTTTGCATGCCCGATGAGCCAATTCTTTCAAGTCCACCCCGATAATCCCCAACCCCGCCTGATCAAACAAGCCGCCCAGATCATCCATTCGGGCGGCATCGTCGCCGTCCCGACCGATTCCTGCTACGCGCTGGTGTGCCACCTGGACGACAAGGCCGCCGTCGAGCGGCTGCGGCGCATCCGCGGCATCGACGAGAAGCACCACTTGACGCTGCTGTGCCGCGACTTGTCCGAGATCGGCATCTATGCGCGCGTCGACAACCGCGTGTTCCGCCTGCTCAAGGCGACCACGCCCGGCCCCTACACCTTTATCCTCGAGGCCACGCGCGAAGTGCCGCGCCGCCTGAGCCACGCCTCGCGCAAGACGATCGGGCTGAGGGTGCCGGAGAACCCGATCATGCACGCGCTGCTGGCCGAGTTGAACCAGCCGCTGCTGGGCGCGACCCTGATCCTGCCGGGCGAGGAGGAGACGCTCAACGACGGCGACGCGATCCGCGAGCGGCTCGAAAAGCTGATCGACCTGATCATCGACGGCGGCGCCTGCAGCATGGAGCCGACCACGGTGATCGACCTGACCGGCGGCGAGCCGGAACTGGTGCGCCAGGGCAGGGGCGACGCCGCCCGGCTCGGGCTGTAAGTCGGCCCGGCCCGGCCGGGGGCGGACTGCTCAGGTCCGGCCCCGGCCCTCTGTTAAAATCGCGACCATGAACGAGATTATTCAAACCATCGCGGTGTACGCACTGCCGGTCCTTTTTGCAATCACCCTGCACGAAGCCGCCCACGCCTACGCCGCCAAGTATTTCGGCGACTCGACCGCGTTCATGCTCGGGCGCATGAGCCTCAATCCGGCGCGCCACATCGATCCGCTCGGCACCATCGTCATTCCGATCGCGCTCTACCTGGCCACCTCGGGCATGTTCGTGTTCGGCTACGCCAAGCCGGTGCCGATCGATTTCGGCAAGCTGCGCAATCCGAAAAAGCAGATGGCCTGGGTCGCGCTGGCCGGGCCGGCCGCCAACTTCGCCATGGCGCTGGGCTGGATGATCATCATGATCTTCCTGCGCGCGGGCAACGTCCAGGAACCGTTCTTCCTGGAGATGGCGCAGGCCGGCATCCTGGTCAACCTCTTGATGTTCGCCTTCAACCTGGTGCCGATTCCGCCCCTGGATGGCGGGCGCATCCTCACCAGCATGCTGCCGTCGCAGATGGCGCACAAGTTCGCCCGCATCGAGCCGTACGGTTTTTTCATCGTGCTGGCGCTGATTTACTTTAAGGTCCTGAGCTTCTGGGTCATGCCCCTGATGTATGTGGCCAATGTTGTCCTGCGCACTCTGGTGCTGCCTCTTTCCCTTCTTTTGAACTGAACACTATGTATCCCGATCGCGTCGTTTCCGGCATGCGCCCCACCGGCTCCATGCACCTTGGCCACTATCACGGCGCCCTGACCAACTGGGTCAAGATGCAGGCCGAGATGCCGTGCCTGTTCTTCGTGGCCGACTGGCACGCGTTAACCACCCATTACGACGATCCGTCGATCATCGAAAAAAGCACCTGGGACATGCTGATCGACTGGCTCGCGGCCGGCATCGATCCGTCCCAGGCGACCCTGTTCATCCAGTCCAAGGTGCCCGAGCACGCCGAGCTGCATCTGCTGCTGTCGATGGCGACCCCGCTCGGCTGGCTCGAGCGGGTGCCGACCTACAAGGACCAGATCGAGAACCTGGCCAACAAGGACCTGGCGACCTACGGCTTCCTCGGCTATCCGCTGCTGCAGGCGGCCGACGTGCTGATCTACCGCGCCACCTGCGTGCCGGTCGGCGAGGACCAGGTGCCGCACATCGAGATGATGCGCGAGATCGCGCGCCGCTTTAATCATCTGTACGGCAAGGAAAAGGGCTTCGAGGAGAAGGCGCAGGAAGCGGTCAAGAAGCTCGGCAGCAAGCGCGCCAAGCTGTACAACGAGTTGCGCACCGACTACCAGCAGGACGGCAAGGACGAGGCGCTGGCGCAGGCCAAGGCCATGCTCGACGACGCCCAGAGCCTGTCGATGATCGACCGCGAGCGCCTGTTCGGCTACCTCGAGGGCAGCCGCAAGCTGATCCTGGTCGAGCCGCAGGCGCGCCTGACGGAATCGTCGCGCCTGCCCGGCCTGGACGGCCGCAAGATGTCCAAGAGCTACGGCAACGCGATCGCGCTGCGCGAGGACAAGGATGTCGTGATCAAGAAGGTGAGAACGATGCCGACCGACCCGGCGCGCGTGCGCCGCACCGACGCCGGCGATCCGGCCAAGTGCCCGGTCTGGCAATTTCACCAGGTTTATTCGGAGCCGGCCACCAAGGAGTGGGTGGTCAAGGGCTGCCAGTCGGCCGGCATCGGCTGCATCGAGTGCAAGCAGCCGGTGATCGACGCGATCCTGAAGGAACAGGAGCCGATGCACGAGCGCGCCCAGCAGTATCTGGACGATCCGGGCCTGGTGCGCGCCATCGTCGCCGACGGCAACGACGCGGCCCGCAAGCTGGCCCAGGAAACCATGCGCGACGTGCGCGAGGCGATGGGGCTGTCGTACAGCTGATGGGCGATGCAGGGTCCAATCCCGTTTCCCGTTGGGTGGAGCGCCACGCGCGCCTGATCCCGGCCGGGCCGGTGCTCGACCTGGCCTGCGGCGGCGGGCGCCACGCGCGCCACCTGGCCGCGCTCGGCCATCCGGTGCTGGCGCTCGACCGCGACGCCGACGCGCTCCGGCGCGCGCAAGGCCCCGGCATCGTCACCATGCAGGCAGATCTGGAAGCGCCGGACGCGCACTGGCCGTTCCTGCCCGGCCGCCTGGCCGGCGTGGTCGTCACCAACTATCTGCACCGGCCGCTGTTCGACGACATCGCCGCCGCCCTGGCGCCGCATGGCGTGCTCATTTACGAGACCTTCGCGGCCGGCAACGAGCGCTTCGGCAAACCGTCCAATCCCGCTTTCTTGCTGGCGCCGGGCGAGTTGCTGCAAGTGGCGGCGCGGCATGGTTTGACGGTGCTGGCCTACGAGGAGGGCAGGGTCGATGGGCCGCGGCCGGCCATGTTGCAGCGCCTGTGCGCTGCGGGCCCCGCCTTTGCGCGCCTGGAGGGGCCGCTGGCGCTAGTGTAGTGTTGCGCTCTTCTTGCGACATAAAAATGCGTCTTTTCCGCCGATACTGCGTCAAAAATCCTCGCAATACCTCGGTATTGCTGCGGTTTTTTCCTTGTCTCGGCGAAAAATCCGCTATTTTTATAAGTC
>JACMLV010000434.1 GCA_014379395.1 Burkholderiaceae bacterium | reverse complement strand
GACTTATAAAAATAGCGGGTTTTTCGCCGAGATAAGGAAAAAACCGCAGCAATACCGAGGTATTGCGAGGATTTTTGACGCGGTATCGGCGGAAAAGACGCATTTATATGTCGCAAGAAGAGCGCAACACTACACTAGCAGCCTGTCGGACTTAGGCTCGTCGGCTGCAAAAATACCTGGACGGGCCGTTCGCCGTTTCCCGGCCCCCCGCCGCCACGCCTCACCGGTGCCGGGACCTGGAAATAAATGCAATAAAATCAATTACTTGCAAAAATATGCCGCGCGCCGCGCCGGAAAAAACAAGCGCGCCGCCGTCTGTCGCCGACATTGAAGGGAGAAATTCCGCCCGGTGTGAATCGAACGGCATCGCCCGACCCGGCTATTTTTTTTCGTCGGTCCGGCCGCCGCCCAGCCGCGCCGAGCCGGCGCCGCCCACCGCTTCGAACACGATCACGCCCTCGGCCAGGTGCACCGCGCACGGGCCGCGGGTCTCGTGCACGCGGCCGATCTGCTTGCCGATCCGGATCTCGACGCCGTCGAACAGGGCCTCGCCGACCTCGACCCGGGCCTCCTGGGTAAGGCTGAGCTTGGCCAGCAGCTCGTTCTTTTCCTCGATCAGGATGAAGATCGCGCTGGCGATCTGCTTGCGGGTCGATTCGATCTTCTCGCCGACGCCGCCGGCCGCCTTCTGCGGATTGAGCTTAAAATGGGCGATCAGCTTTTGCACCTGGTCGAGCTCGGCAAGCTTGTGCTTGAACAACGCCTCCTTGTCGGCCAGCTCCTGCGCCAGGTAGGGGTCCGAGCCGACCTGCACCAGCGTCTTCAAGCCGTTCGGGGTGCCCAGGTTGAGCGCCTTGACGCGCATGGTGGCCTGGGCCACGCCGCCGGCCAGGTGGCTGTTCCTGGCGCCGCGCTTGCCGACCACGATCTCGTTGCGGGCGAACAGCTCGCACTGGCGCGCGTAGAACTCGACGTGGATCGCGTCGGCCGCCTTGATGCGCGCGTTCTCCGTGAACATCGCCTGCAGCGTGCCGCCGCACTCGATGCGCGCGGTGTCGGCCGGCAGGCCGACGGCGCCGGCCTGGGAGTTGGCGCGGCCGATGATGCCGCCCTTGACCGCGATGTTGCCGCCGGCGCTGATCTGGGCCGCCTCGACGATGCCGAGCACGATCACGTCGCCGCTCGCCTTCAGGCGCATGCCGGCCTTGACGTCGCCCTTGACGCGGATGGTGCCGTCGAAATCGACGCTGCCGGTGGACAGGTCGAGATTGTTCACCTCGAGCAGCGAGTTGACCGTCGCGCCGTTGCGCGTGATCACCGGCTGGCCGGAGCAGGCCGCCAGCAGCACGTTCTCGTCCTGCGGATCGAGCTCGGCGCCCGGGTTCTTGTCGGCGAAATGAATCTCCGGCAACGACGGCGCCGACACCACCTGGCCCTTGATGTTGGTGCCGTCGTGCCCTTGCACCGGCGGGATGCGGCGCAGCAACTGGTCACCCTGCTTGACCAGCAGCAGATGGCTCAGGTCGCGGTACAGCACCACCGCGTTCTCGTCGGCCTCGAGCAGGTGCTTTTCGCGCTCGGCCAGCAGGTTCTCGAAGCGCGCGGCGCTGCCCGGCACCGACGGCACCCCCTGCACGATCGGCAGGCGCTCGCACTGGCCCTTGGCCAGCGCGCCGTCGATCGCCTCCTGCACGATGCCGAAGGTGAAGCCCTGCTGCTGCAGCGCGGCCAGGATGTCCTCCAGCAGCAGCGCCTTGCCGCCCTTGGCCGGGGTCAAGGTCATGAACGCCGTCATCAGGTTGTCGGTGGCGACGATCTTCAGTTCGGCGTCCAGGCGCTTGCCAATTGGCAGCGACAGCGGGGCCTGCGCCTCGCGCGCCTTGACGATGAAGCCGTCGAGCGCCTTGTCGACGAAATGGAACTCGCCGTAGCCTTGCCCGCGCAAGGCCTCGCGCAGCATGACCGAATCGAGCCCCGGCCCGCCGGGGTTTGGTACGTAGTTGGCCAGCAAGTCGCCGCTGACCGGATCGAAGGTGAAGGACAAGCCCTGCGCCGCTACATCCGTGTTTTCCATGCTGCCTATCCCAAGTGGTACGACAATCGATGACCCGCTGCCCCGGCCCACGCGCAGTAAACGCGGGGTCTCCCATGACAACGATTTATAATTTTTATGCTTGCGAACCAAGGGCGTGCGCCCTGCCCACTACTTTCCTTATCGACATGAATTCCGAGTACTTGAATCTTTTGCTGACCCGCCAGATGCCCTATGGAAAATACAAGGGCCGCCCGCTGGCCGACCTGCCCGGCCATTACCTGGGCTGGATGGCGCGCGCCGGCTTTCCGAAGGGCGAACTGGGCGCGCTGCTGGCGCTGATGTACGAACTCGACCACAACGACCTGCGGCGCCTGCTCGATCCGCTGCGCGCGCCCGGCCCGCGCTGATCAGTCGAACACGCCCAGCAGGCGCGCCAGTTCGGCGCTCTCGGAGAGGGCCCGCAATTCGTCGGCGCCGCCGATCAGCACGCCCTTCACGAACACCATCGGGAACGTCGGCCAGCCGCTCCACATCTTGAGCGCGTTGCGGCGCCGCCAGCCGCCCAGGTAGCTGCCGTATTCCAGGTACGCGTAGCGCACGCCCATGCTATCGAGCAGCTTGCGCGCCTTGCGCACCACCGGGTTTTGGCGCATGCCCACCAGCAGCACCGGGTTGGCCGCCATCGCCGCCCGCACCTCCTCGACGATGTCGGCGTGGTTGCGCGCCACCTTGTCGCGGATGGCGGGATGAAGATGCGCTTGGTCCAGGATCTGGCGTTGCATGGTGGCTCCTCGCTGAAAATCGACTAAATTAAATTGTGCTTGTGCAATATATCCGCACTGCCGGCATTTGCAAAGCTTCCGGCCGGACCGCCTTTCCCCGCGCGCCTGTTGATCCCACTCATATAGGCGGAGATAACCGGGCTTGAGCCCGCCGCGCGCAAGCGGATGGAAGGCGCGCCCGGATGTCTCAACGCTGTCGGACTTAGGGAGTCGAAGCGAAAAAATAGCTGGGCGAGGCCAGATTTTGACGGTTTCGCAGTGCCAATAGCGAGCGATTGGCCGAGAAAACGGCGAAATATGGACCGTCCAGG
>JACMLV010000433.1 GCA_014379395.1 Burkholderiaceae bacterium | reverse complement strand
CACGCGGCCCAGGCCCGCCACCTGCGCCGTCTCCTCCCGCACGATGCGCTCGGCCAGCAGCTGCGCCAACGCGCTGTATTGCGGCGCCTGCCATAGCCGGCCGGCCTCCGCCAGCGCATAGGCGATCCACAGGTCGGCGTCGGAGGCGGCGTTGGCGTCCGTCACGCCCCAGCTGGCGTCGGCGCGCCGGCCCCATTGCCAGGCCGGCAGGCGCGCGGTCAGGTCGCCGCCGGCCAGGTTGTCCTCGGTCCAGCGCAGGATGCGCTCGAAACTGGCGCGGTCGTTGCCGGCCAGCGCGAAGAACAGGCCGTAGGACTGGCCCTCCGAGGTCGTATATTGAGCCGCCTCGGCCGGGTCGATCACGCGCCCGCCTTCGCTCACGAAATGCGCGCGAAAGCTTTCCCAGGCCGGCCACGGCGGGCAGGCCGCGCCGGCCGCGGGCGCGCCCAATGCGCACCAGGCCGCCGTCCACAGCATCAGGGCGCGGCGCTTCATGGCCGGTCCTTCAGGCGCGCGGCGGCCAGCGCCTTGAGCGAGCGCCACAGCGCGAAGGCGAACACCAGCACGGCCAGCAGCCCGAGCAGCGCGAGCAGCAGCGGGTGCTCCGATAGCGGATACCAGATCGCGCTGTAGAACGGCAGGCTGCCGATGGTGTAGGTGGCGCCGGCCTGCACGCTTTCGACCCGCTCCGGCGCGATGAAGACGGCGCTGCCGTGCATCGACCTGACCAGCTTGTCGTTGTCGAGCGCGTCGAGCGCCTGCAGCATGCCGGCCGGGGTGACGGCGGTCAGGGCCACCACGCTGCGCTCGCCCGACAGGGGCGATTCGAAGCCGAGCAGGGCCGCCATCGCGCCGCCGCCCTGGATGTTCGACTGGACCGCCACGCTCAGATCGGGTTGGCTGCCGAAGCCGAACCAGTCGTACAGGAAGGTGGCGCCGCGCGCCGGCCGGCTGATCTTGCGCTCCTGGCCTGCGATCAGGGCCGGCAGCTTGTCGCCCCAGCGCTCGAGCAGCGCCTGCTGCGGCGCGGCGCCGATCAGGAGCAGGTCGCGCTGCCTGAGCAGGGTCTCGTCGCGTGCGCCGCCGATCTCGACCCGGGTGGCCGGGTAGCCGGTCGACTCGCCCATCCGGCCGAGCAGGGTCAGCATCACTTCGATGTCCTGCGCGCCGGGCGCGTCGGGCAGCACCACCGTGGTCTGCGCCAGGTCGGCGTACTTGGTGAAGGGGAAGCCGGCGGTGGCGAAATAGCCCAGGTGCGGCATCTGCGCGTAGTGCGGGTAGCCCGAGAAGTCGATCTTCGAGTCGGCGTCGATCATGGCGCGCACGTTTTCGACCTGGGTGTCGCGGCAGGCGCCGTCCTTCTGGTAGGTGAAGGAGAAGGCGTATTGCAGCTGGTTGCGGCTGCCCAGCTTGAACGCCGGGATCAGCACTTCGCGCCCCTCGCCGAGCAGGCTGTCGTCGAGCAGCGGCAGCAGCACGCGCGCGCTGTCGCCGCCCTGGCCGGAGGCGCGCAGGTTGAACGCCTGCACCAATTCGTCGTTGATGCTCATCGCCAGGCGCGATTCGCTGGCGCGGATCGGCGCGGTGTAGCGGAATTTCAGGTCGACCGGCACGCCGCGGCTGCGCCAAGTGAACAGGTCGGGCGGGATGCGCAGGCCGATCCGGATCGGGGCCGGCATGTGGCCGAACGCCTGCAGCTGCTGGGCGTTGTCGACCAGCTCGCCGAATTTCATCGGCCGGTCGAGCCGGACCCAGTTCGGCGCGTCGTAGGCCCGGCGCGGCAGGTCGGCGCGCGGGCGCGCCGCGCTGACCT
>JACMLV010000432.1 GCA_014379395.1 Burkholderiaceae bacterium | reverse complement strand
TCGGTGAAGGCGATCGCGCGCGCCAGCAGTTGCAGCGGCTGCGAGACGTCGTCCTGCTTGCACGGCAGCGCCACCGGATAGAAGGCGTCGTTGATGATCGGGATGCCGAGCGCGGCCAGGTGCACGCGCAGCTGGTGCTTGCGCCCGGTGTGCGGACGCAGCCGGTACAAGGTGGTGTCGCCGCGCTCTTCGATGACGTCGATGATGGTCTCCGAATTGGGTTCGCCGTCGGCTTCGCGCATCAGGAAGAACTGGTCGCTGTCGACCATCCGGCTGCGGTAGACGAACGGGAATTGGCGCCCCGGCAGCGGCGCGGCCAGCGCCTCGTAGACTTTTTCCACCGCGCGCTGCTGGAACAGCGACTGGTAGGCGCCGCGGCTGGCCTGCTGGCGCGAAAAGATGACGACGCCGGCCGTCTCCCGGTCGAGCCGGTGGATCGGACTGAGTTCTTCCAACCCCAGCTTTTTCTTCAGCCGCACCAGCACCGTCTCTTGCAGGAAGCGCCCGCTCGGCGTCATCGGCAGGAAGTGCGGCTTGTCGACCACCACCAGATGTTCGTCCTGGAACAGGATTTCCTCCTGAAACGGGATCGGCGTTTCCTGCTCCAGTTCACGGTAATAAAAAATGCGCCGGCCGCGCCGGTAGGCGCTCTCCGGCCGCAGGTGGACGCCGTCGGCGTCGACCACTTCGCCGCGCGCCATGCGCTCGATCCAGCTGGCCGCGCTGACGAGCGGGTAGTTATGCGCGAGGAAGGCGAGCATGTTGTCCCAGCGCCCTTCCGGCAGCCACAGGTAGCTCGGCGCGACGCCGTCGCGCACCGGCAACGGCGCCTTGAAGGATTGGCGTTGTGAAGGCTTCAAGCGGGATTCCTAGCGGGTCGTCGTCGGCGCGCCGCTGTACGGCGGCAGGGCCGCCACGGCAACGCCCTTGCTGCGCGCGTACAGCGGCAGCAGCAGGCTCATGTTCTGGTTGATCTCGGCGATGCGGTTGTCTCCGCTCGGGTGGGTCGACAGCCAGGCCGGCGGCGCGCGCTTGTTGAGCGCGCCCATCTTTTGCCACAGCACGACGCCGGCGCGCGGGTCGAAGCCGGCGCGGGCCGCCACGTCCAGGCCGATCAGGTCGGCCTCGGTTTCCTCTTCGCGCGAGAAATGCAGCACCGCCAGTTGCGCCGCCTGCCCGGTCACGGCGTCGGTCAGGCGCGGGTCGATGCCGAGCCAGGCCGACAGGCCGGCGCCCAGCACGCGCACGCCGAGCGAGGTGACGCCGGCCTTGGCGGCGCGCTCGCGGCCGTGCTCGCGCAGCGCGTGCGCGATTTCATGGCCCATCACGGCGGCCACCTCGTCGTCGGTCAGTTTCAGCGCGGTCAGGATGCCGCTGTAGAAGGCGATCCGCCCGCCCGGCATGCAAAACGCGTTCACCTGCGCCGAGTTGAGGATGTTGACTTCCCACTTCCAGTTGGCGGCCGCCGGGTTCCAGCGCGCCGTGTGCGGAATCAGGCGCTGGGCGATGGCGCGCAGGCGCACGACCTGCGGATGGTCGGCCGGCACCAGCGCGCCCTTCTCCCTGGCCTGGCCGAGCAGCGCCGTGTACTGGGTTTTCGCCTGCTGGTCGACCTGCTGCTCGGACTGCAAATTGCGCCAGGCCGACAGCGGCTTGACCTTGATGCCATCCTGCTGCACCGGGGCGGGCTGCGGTTGTTGCGCCAAGCCCAGCCCGGCGCAGGCGGACAGGCTAAGCAGTGCGATCCATCGTTTCAAGTTCATCATTGTCGGGCGCTCCATGGGGCGATTTTCGGCAGCATCAACATGGCCGGAAAAGCCAATATAAAACACACGATGAAAAATGTGAACCACCCGGTTTCGGCGACGATGTAGCCGACCGAGGAGTTGATGAAGGTGCGCGGCACCGCCGCCAGGCTGGAGAACAGTGCGTACTGGGTGGCGGTGTAGCGCGGGTCGGTCGAGCGCGAGATGAAGGCGACGAAGGCGGCCGCGCCCAGCCCGAGGCTGGCGAACGCCTCGAAGCCGATCACGGCGCTGAGCAAGATGGTGTTGGCGCCGGTCTGTGCCAGCCAGGCGAAGCCGAGGATGGCGACCGCCTGCAGCGCGCCGAACACCCACAGGCCGCGGTTGATGCCGAGTTTGAGCATCCAGACTCCGCCGACCACGCCGCCGGCCAGGCTGGCCCAGAAGCCGGTGGTGTTGGCGGCCAGGCCGATCTGGGTCATGGAAAAGCCGAGGTCGAGGTAGAACTTGGTCGACAGCGCGGTGGCCATGCTGTCGCCGATTTTGTAGAGCAGCACGAAGGCCAGTATCCACATGGCGCGCCGCCAGCCGTCGCGGGCGAGGAATTCCTTGAACGGCAGCAGGATCGCCTGTTCGAGCGTCTTGGGCGGCTCGCCGTAGACCTCGGGCTCCTTGATCAGCAGCGTGCACACCAGGCCCGGCAGCATGAAGGCGGCGGTGATCCAGAACACCGCGTCCCACGCCATGCGGTCGGCCAGGATCAGCGACAGCGCGCCCGGCACCATGCCGGCCACCTTGTAGGCGTTGACGATGACGGCCGCGCCCAGGCCCTGCTCGCGGTCGGACAGGATCTCGCGCCGGTAGGCGTCGATCACGATGTCCTGGCTGGCCGAAAGAAACGCCACGCCGGCGGCGGCGGCGGCGATCAGGCCGACCTGGGTCAAAGGATCGAGCATGCCCATGCAACCGATCGCGACGAACAGCGCGGCCTGGGTCAGCGCCATCCAGCCGCGGCGGCGGCCAAGCGAGCCGAAATGGTAGCGGTCCATCAGCGGCGCCCACAGGAATTTCCAGATGTAGGGGAATTGCACCAGCGCGAACAGGCCGAGCGCCTTGACGTCCAGGCCGGACTTGGCCAGCCAGGCCTGCAGCAGGTAGAGCAGGATGAACAGCGGCAGGCCGGAGCTGAAGCCGAGCACCAGAATGACCAGCATGCGGCCATTCAGGTAGTGGCGCCAGCCCGGCGCCGGCGCCAGGTTCCCGGGCATCAGGGGGCCGTGGCTTTTTTCTTCAGGCGGAACACGGCCAGGCTGCCGCGCAGGCTGGGCAGGAAGGTGACGGCCTTGCCGTCGGCCAGCGCGACGCACTCGATCACTTCGAGGCCGACCTGGTTGGCCAGTTCCTCGAAGTCGGAGATGGTGGCGCAGCGCAGGTTGGGCGTGTCGTACCACTGGTACGGCAGCGATTTGGAGACCGGCATGCGGCCCTTCACCAGCGCCATGCGGTGCGGCCAGTAGGCGAAGTTGGGGAACGAGACGATGGCCTCGGCGCCGACCCGCACGATGTCGCGCAGCAGTTCCTCGACCTGCTTCATCATCTGCAAGGACGACAGGCACAGCACGGTGTCGAACGAGTTGTCGCCGAAGATCGCCAGGCCCTGCTCCATGTCCTGCTGGATGATGTTGACGCCGCGGCGCTGGCTGGCGAGCACCTTGTCGTCGGCGATTTCGATGCCGTAGCCGGTGCAGGCCTTGTCGCTTTGCAGGTATTGCAGCATCACGCCGTCGCCGCAGCCGACGTCGAGCACGTGGGCTTGCTTGGGCACCCAGTGGGCGATGAAGGCCAGGTCGGGGCGCAGCGCGCTCAATTCGTCGAACGTCATGCGACCTCCTGGCAAGCGAGCGTCGCGCCCGATGATGATTGGGGATGGCCCGGCGTCTCGCGCCAGACTTGTTCGTAGTAGGCGCGCACCATGTTCATGTAGCGCGGGTCGTCGAGCAGGAAGGCGTCGTGGCCGTGCGGCGCGTCGATCTCGGCGTAGCTGACCTGGCGCCGGTTGCTCACCAGGGCCTGCACGATCTCGCGGCTGCGCTCGGGCGAGAAGCGCCAGTCGGTCGAGAACGAGGCGAGGAAGAATTTGGCGCGCGTGCCCGCCAGCGCCTTGGCCAGGTCGCCGCCGCAGGCGCGCGCCGGGTCGAAGTAGTCGAGCGCCTTGGTGATCAACAGATAGGTGTTGGCGTCGAAGTATTCGGAGAACTTGTCGCCTTGGTAGCGCAGGTAGGATTCGATCTCGAAGTCGATGCCGAAGCCGAACTGGTACTGGCCGGTCTTGGCGACGTCGCGCAGGCGGCGGCCGAATTTCTCGGCCATGTCGTCGTTCGACAGATAGGTGATATGGCCGACCATGCGCGCCACCCGCAGGCCGTTCTTGGGCACCACGCCGTGCTCGTAGAAGTCGCCGCCGCGGTAATCGGGGTCGGACAGGATGGCCTGGCGCGCGACGTCGTTGAAGGCGATGTTCTGGGCCGACAGCTTGGGCGTGGAGGCGATCACGACGCAGTGGCGCAGGCGCTCGGGGAACATGATGCTCCAGGCCAGCGCCTGCATGCCGCCGAGCGAGCCGCCCATCACGGCGGCGAACTGTTCGATGCCGAGCGCGTCGGCCAGGCGCGACTGCGCCACCACCCAGTCCTCGACCGTCACCACCGGGAAGGCGGCGCCGTAGGGTTTGCCGGTGGCCGGATTGGTGTGCATCGGGCCGGTCGAGCCGAAGCAGGAGCCGAGGTTGTTGACGCCGATGACGAAGAAGCGGTCGGTGTCGAGCGGTTTGCCGGGGCCGACCATGTTGTCCCACCAGCCGACGTTTTTCGGCTGGCCGGCGTACACGCCGGCCACGTGGTGCGAGGCGTTGAGCGCGTGGCACACCAGCACCGCGTTCGATTTGTCGGCGTTGAGGGTGCCGTAGGTTTCGAACATCAGCATGTAGTTGGGCAGCGAGGCTCCGCTTTGCAGGGGCAGGGGCTGCGCGAAATGCATGGTTTGCGGCGAGACGATTCCGATGGATGACATGAGTTCTACAAGTTCTACGCGTAAAAGAAAACGGGGCCGGGACGCCAACCGCGGCGGTTCAAGGAGCGCCGCGGCCGGCTCCCGGCCGACAATCAAAACAAGATGCCGCGCCGGTGCCGGCGCGGCAAGCCTACGATCTTACATCACCTGCAATTGGGCGACCGCCTCGGCGATGGCATTTGGCTCGACCGAGCGCAGGATTTTCCGGGTCTGCGGCATGATCACGGCCAGGTCGCTGTTCAGGATCTCCTGCTTGACGGCCAGCAGCTGCGCCGGATGCATCGAAAATTCGCGCAATCCCATGCCGAGCAGGAGCCGGGTCAGCTTGATGTCGCCCGCCATCTCGCCGCACACGGCGACGTCGATGCCGGCCTTGTGGCCGGCCGAAATGGTCATCGCGATCAGTTGCAGCACGGCCGGATGAAGCGGGTTGTACAGGTGCGCGACCTCGTAGTCGACGCGGTCGATCGCCAGCGTGTACTGGATCAGGTCGTTGGTCCCGATCGACAGGAAGTCCATCCGCTTGACGAACATCGGCAGCGCCAGCGCGGCGGCCGGGATCTCGATCATCGCGCCGACCTCGATCTTTTCGTCGAAGCCGATGCCGGCCGCGCGCAGCTCGCACTTGGCCTGCCCGATCATCGCCAGCGACTGGTCGATCTCGAACGCGTGGGCCAGCATCGGCAGCAGGATGCGCACCTTGCCGAAGGCCGAGGCGCGCAGGATGGCGCGCAGCTGGGTCAGGAACAGCTGCGGCTCGGCCAGGCAGTAGCGGATCGCGCGCAGGCCGAGCGCCGGGTTGAGCGCGGTGTGGTCGCTCTGGTCGAGCGGCTTGTCGGCGCCGATGTCGAGCGTGCGGATGGTGACCGGGCGGCCCTTCATCGACGCCACCGTCTTGCGGTAGGCCTCGAATTGCTCGTCCTCGGACGGAATCCGGTGGCCGCGCCCCATGAACAGGAATTCGGAGCGGAACAGGCCGACGCCGTTGGCGCCGGCCTCGAGCGCGAAGCCGCAGTCCTCCGGCAGTTCGATGTTGGCCAGCAGCGTGATCGGCACGCCGCACCTGGTCACGGCCGGCGTCTTTTTCAGCTTGTTGAGCTTTTTGCGGGCGCGCTGCAGGCCGGCCTGGCGCTCGCGGTATTGCTCGAGCACCAGGGGATTCGGGTTGACGATGACGACGCCGGCGTCGCCGTCGATGACGAGCCAGTCGTCCTGCTCGATCAGGGTGGAGGCCTGCGACATGCCGACCGCGGCCGGGATGTCGAGGCTGCGCGCGACGATCGCCGTGTGCGAGTTCTGGCCGCCGACGTCGGTGACGAAACCGATGAAGGAGCGGTCGCGGAACTGCAGCATGTCGGCCGGCGAGATGTCGTGCGCGACGACGATCATGTGCGCCAGCGCCTCGTCGATGCCCTGCGCCTTGGGCAGCAGCGGCTCGCTGCCGATCAGCACCTTGAGCACGCGCTCGGCGACCTGCTGGATGTCGGCCTTGCGCTCGCGCAGGTAGGGGTCCTCGATCTCGTCGAACTGGGCCGAGAGCTCGTCGATCTGGGTCAGCAGCGCCCACTCGGCGTTGTAGTGGCGGATGCGGATGATGTCGAGCGGCGCCTCCGAGATCATCGGGTCCGACAGGATCAGGGCGTGCACGTCGATGAAGGCGCCCAGTTCGGTCGGCGCGTCCTTGGGCAGCTCGTTCCACAGCGTCTGCAATTCCTTGTGCACGGCGGCGAGCGCGTTTTGCAGGCGCTGCACCTCGGCCTCGAGCTGCTCCTCGGCCACCAGGTAGTGCTTGACGTCGAGCGCGGCCGGCGCCAGCAGGTGGGCGCGGCCGATCGCGATGCCGCGCGAGACCGGGATGCCGTGGAGCGTGAAGGATGCCATGTCAGTGCCTGTCGGGGTCCGGGAAAGGCTGCGTTCGGCGGGCATTACTCGCCTTCGCCGAACCTGTCGTTGATCAGCCCGGTGAGGGCGTCGATGCAATCGCGCTCGTCGGCGCCGTCGGCCTCGAGCAACACCTTGGCGCCTTTGCCGGCGGCCAGCATCATCACGCCCATGATGGACTTGGCGTTGATGCGGCGCGCGTTGCGCGTGAGCCAGACGTCGCTTTGAAACTTGGCGGCCAGCTGGGTGAATTTGGCGGAGGCGCGCGCGTGCAGACCGAGCTTGTTGATGATTTCGAGTTCTTGTTGAATCATATTTTCCAGTGTCTCAAGACAAAAAAGGCGCTCTTGTTATTGCCGCTTTGGCGCCGCGAAAGCGGCGCCGTCCGGCTTAATTTTCGCCGACCCGAATCCGGTTGTCGACCCGCACCGCGCCGCTCTGGGCGCCGGCCAGCGCCATTTCGACCACCACGTCGAGGTCGTCGCGCCGGTAGGTGATGGCGCGCAGCAGCATCGGCAGGCTGATGCCGGCGACCACCTCGACGCGGCCGGCGTCGGCCAGCTTGCCGCAGCAATTGGCCGGCGTGCCGCCCTTGATGTCGGTGATCACCAGCACGCCGAAGCCGGAATCGAGGCGCTTGATCGCCGCCTCGGCCAGATGCTGCACCTCGCCCAGGTCCTGGTCGGGCGTGACGTCGATCGCCTCGAGCTGCTCGACCGGGGCGCGGAACACGTGCGCGCAGGCGGCGATGAAGGCCTGGCCGAGCGGCGCGTGGGTCATGAGCAATATGCCAACCATGTTATTGCACCGTCGTCAAAGTGGGCGCCGCCGATTGGGCGGCTTGTTCGACCGCGTCGAGGAACATCGCGGCGACGTCGAAACCGGTCTGCTGCGTGATTTCCTGGAAACAGGTCGGGCTGGTGACGTTGACTTCGGTGAGGAAGTCGCCGATCACATCCAATCCTACCAGCAACAAGCCGCGCGCGGCCAGAATCGGTCCCAGCGCCTCGGCGATCTCGCGGTCGCGCGCGCTCAGGGGCTGGGCCACGCCGGTGCCGCCGGCGGCCAGGTTGCCGCGAATTTCGGTTCCCTGCGGGATGCGCGCCAGCGCGAACGGCACCGCTTTGCCGTCGATGACGAGGATGCGCTTGTCGCCCTTGACGATGTCCGGGATGTAGCG